>JAFVTT010000038.1 GCA_017503065.1 Bacteroidaceae bacterium
AATCAAGCAGATTAAGAACCTCGACTTATCATTGCAACCATCATTGGATTTTGCAAGGGATATGTTTCTCTTCTCATTCTACACTCGTGGAATGTCATTCATTGATATGGCATATCTCAAGAAGAAAGACCTATCCAACGGCATACTCTCATACCGCAGACGCAAGACCGGGCGACAACTTTTCATCCGTTGGGAAAAGTGTATGCAGGAGATTGTGGAGAAGTACGATACTGATTATTGCAGTCCGTATTTATTGCCTATTCTCAAATATCCATACGATAGAATTCAATATAAGAATATGCTATATCGTACAAATAAGTCACTGAAGGATGTTGCAAAGATGGTCGGATTATCCATTCCCCTAACTCTATATGTAGCCCGTCATTCGTGGGCGAGTATTGCCAAGAGTAAGAACATTCCTATTTCGGTTATCAGTGAAGGTATGGGACACGACTCGGAAATGACAACACAAATCTATCTGGCATCATTGGATAATGCCGTAGTCGATAGAGCAAATGCTCAGATATTAAAGGAATTGTAGGAAGTGAAGATGTTTAGCAAAATGATTGCTCTCTATGTAAGAGATACTTAATTTACTGCAAAATTACGCAAAATAAAGCAACTATCACCATTTTGGAGCCAATAAAAAGTCTGACAGCCATATAATTGTGCGTGATTGTTTAGTAAATACAGAGAATAAAAACTGAATTCCATCTAATAATCAGCGAGTTCCGTATGCCGTAGTATCTCTTACATAGAGAAAATATGGCAAGAAGGAAATATACATACATAGACCTATTCTCTGGTTCAGGTGGATTCTCGTTAGGATTTGACAATGCTAATTTTGAGAATATATTTTCTGTGGAGTTCAATCACGGTATCTGTGAGACTTACAGACATAATTTCCCATCACATACACTTCTGGAATGTGATATAGCTGATTTAACAGAAACAGAGATAAAGAAAATTGTTGGCAAGCGAAAGGTTGATGTTGTTATTGGAGGACCTCCATGTCAAGGTTTTAGTATGGCTGGTAATATTGGGCGTAAGTTCATAGACGATCCAAGAAACCATCTATTCCAAGAATTTGTGCGAATAGTCAAGATTATTTCTCCAACATGTTTTGTAATGGAGAATGTAGCACGACTATATACCAGACTTAATGGGCAGACTCGTAACGAAATTATTGAATGTTTTAAAAGTCTTGGATATGTTGTAGAGGCTAAAGTTGTTTGTGCTTCAGATTATGATGTTCCTCAGAATCGTTATAGAGTATTATTTATTGGCAAAAAGACGGACAACGCCAATTATGAAATAATATTTCCTGCAAAATCAACAAAGCCAGCACCAACTATTAAAGATGCTATAGGTAAATACCCTCCTTTGGAAAGCGGCGAATCTTCGGACATCGCAAATCATGAGGCTATGGTCCATTCGCAACAAATGATTGAAAAGATGTCATATGTAAAAGATGGGGGTGGTCGTGATGATATTCCAGAAGAAATACGCCCACAAAAGGGTGATATAAGAAAGTACATTCGCTACGATAGTACAAAACCGTCTATTTGTATTACAGGGGATATGCGAAAGGTTTTTCATTATTCCCAAAATCGTGCTTTGACCGTACGTGAATTGGCTGCAATTCAGACCTATCCCGATTCATTTGTATTTCTGGGTAGTAAGATCCTGCAACAACAAATGGTTGGCAATTCCGTACCTCCACTTCTTGCAAAAGCTATTGCTGATGCAGTTAAAACTATGTTATGATGAGTTATCCTACAATAAATTATATCGGTAACAAGGAAAAGATAGTATCATGGATAACATCTTTGATTCCTGAAGATGCCACATCAATCTTTGATGTATTCTGTGGTGGTTGTTCAGTTGGATATGCTGCAAAACAAAAAGGCTTAACAGTATATACCAATGATATCTTGAGCATCAACTATTACATTGGCAAAGCACTAATTGAAAATGAAGCTATCGCTTTGGAGAAAGATGATGTCAATTGGATATTTCAAGGAGAGCCATTTGAAGGGTTTATGTATGAGAACTATGCTAATAAGTTCTATTTCCCGGAGGAATGTATGCAACTTGACTTATACCGAAAGAATATTCTCCAAATTGAAAATGAATATAAGCGTGCTCTTGCTTTTATACTCATGAGGAGAGCAATGATTAGAAAAATGCCTTATTCCAGATTTACAATTCGTTGGGATAAGATATGTCAATTACGTGATGAGCAGTATAGCTATGAGCATTATAAGAGACCTCGCTCATATCACAATAAATCATTCCGTTTTCACTTCGAGGATAACATGAATGAATACAACTCTTCTGTTTTCTCTAATGGTAAACAAAATATAGCCTATAATTTAGATGTCTTCGAAGCTATTAAGACTATTGATGCTGATGTTATTTATTTAGATCCTCCTTATGCCGGAACTATGAATGATTATTTCGGCTTTTATGGTTTGTTGGATTCATATATAGCAGGCGAACAAGCACTTCCATTTGAAAACAATTTCATGGATAGAAAGACTATTGTTGAGCAGTTCGACAAATTATTCAGTTCTCTATCGAAATTCAAATATTGGATGCTCAGTTACAATAGCCGATCTAAACCAACAAAAGATGAATTGCTTTCTATCATTTCCAAATATGCTTCTTCGGTAGAAGTATATGAGATGCCGTATGCTTACAAGGTTACGGGTAAGGAGAAGAAAAATAAAGATGTAGAGTATTTATTTATCGCAAAGAGTAAGTCATATGGCAAATAAGATAGATCAAATATACGAAGATTATTGGGCATATACAGCAGCCTGGACTGATTTGAATGGAGATAAATTTCTCAATGTCCTTCGTTGTTGCATAAACTTTTTTGACACTCATAATATAAATAACTACTCTCCCGAATTTTACGACAAACTTCAGCATGAAGTTCAACTTATAACGGGAATTGGTGGAGCATCCGTAAGAAAAGGAATCAATCAAATGGTAAAGATTGGATTCTTGAAACCTTATCTTAATGGATATGTTCCAGAAGCCAAACTTTATATACAAGCTCTCACAGAGAAAAAGAGATACTCTTTATTATCAAAAACAATATATAGTTACGGGAATTTTCTTAATTCTATGACAAGTCCATCTGTCGAAGGAGATGGTCAAATTAAATTTTTATTAAAGACTCTTGAAGAAGTTGGCTGTATTGATAAACGTGCTCTAATATCTTTAATGACAGTAGATTTAGAGGAGTACCCAAAAGGATACTTGACTAAAGAAGAGCTTGACACTGTATATCAAAAAGTTGTTGACATTGATTTTATTGAAAGGAAATACAATCAGTTAGGGCATCTAATGAATCTCTTGAGTAAGCTTGATGATTTGAAGTCTCATGATGGTGCATTGTATTTTAAAACCGATGCTGATAGACTTTTTGGAGATGATTCAGAAACAAGAAAAAATGTTCGCGATCCATATCTTCAGCGAGTATATAAATCTGAATTAGAAGATGAAAGTATTGCTTTCTATAAGAGCGAAACTCCCAAGTGTATGCTTGAGGGTATTTCGCATCCAGTTTTAATTGCAAGTCATATTAAGCCATATAAAGATTCTAATAGAGAGGAAGCGTTTGATGTAAATAACGGATTGTTATTGAGTAAAAACACCGATTCTCTATTTGATTTAGGATATATAACATTTAATAATGATGGTACGATTTGTCCATCTAAGGTGCTATCAAATGATGTCATTGAACATATAACCCAATTCCGTTTGAATGAGCATTTCATCAATGAAAAGAGGTTGGATTATATGGCATATCATCGAGCACAAGTATTCGAGAAAAGATACAATTCGTATTTGGCCAAGAAATACATTTTTGAGGCCGTGTAATTTAGAACTATTATCTTATGCAGATTTACGAACAATATTGGAGTTATACGGCAGCATTTACAGATTTATTTGGAACGAAAGCCGTTACATCATTGAAAATTTGTGTGGATTTCTTAGATGTTCATGCAAATGATTTATATACCAAAGAATTGTATGAAGAATTACAGACTGAGATTAAGGCTGTTCTTCAAATAGATTATATTTCTATTCGTAAAGCAGTAAATCAGTTTGTCAAATTAGGTTTCCTAAAACCACTATTAGCAGGGTATCCATCAGAAACGAGAGAATTCTTAATGGCTTCCTCTAATGCTAAAAGAAAAAGTATCTTATCAAAAATTGTATATAAGTATGCCAACTTTGATAATTCAATGACTAGCCCTATATATGGTGGGAAGCGTCAAATAAACTTTGTCTTAAAAACTTTAGAAGAGATTGGACATATATCAGAGAAAGAATTAACAGCAATGATGCTGGTAGATATAAATAAATATCCTAATGGCTATTTAACTCCAATCGAATTAAGTCAGTATTATCGTTCTGCTGATGCAAATGGTTTTATTGCTCGTAAGTACAACCAAATTTCACACTTGAAAAATTTACTTGGAAAACTAGACGATCTTATTTCCTGTGATGGAACTATATATTATGAGACAGATGCAAAGAATCTGTTTGGAGAAAACCTTGAACATAAGAAGGTTATAAAGGAACCATATCTCCAACGAGTATATAACTGCGAACTTATTGATGAAAGCAAATCAACTTTGGGCAAGTCAAAAGCTGAAAGTATGATTGTCGGTACACAGTCTCAAGCGTTAGTACCTGTTCATATAAAGCCGATTATTGAATCTAATGAAAATGAGGTTTTTGATGTGAATAATGGTCTGCTACTATCAGGAGAAACTGGAACTCTTTTTGAAAAAGGTTATATGTCAATTGATACTGACGGAACCATTTTGCCATCTATACTATTAAGTGATGATATGCATCAATTATTATCACGAGCGAGACTGAATCCCCAATTTATGAATGAGCAACGTATGGACTATTTGGATTTCCATAGACATCAGGTTTTTGCCGATAGATAACAAAATGACTAGCCCTATGTTGAAGTCTGAAGATTTTACCTCTCTTCTTGAATACAATGATGTATCATTGAGAGATTATCAAAAAGAAAACAAGAGTAGAATATATGAGCTATGGAAGGAGAAACGTTCTGTAATGCTCCAAATGCCTACGGGTACAGGAAAAACACGATTATTCTCTTCGTTGCTTAAAGATGTTCAGAATTATTCAGCTGATAAGGACATCTCTATTGACTGTCTTGTTATGGTTCATCGTCAAGAACTTGTTGAACAAATTGTTGGTGAATTGCATCGTAATTATGGTCTTGAAGCGGGCATAATTCAAGCTGGATATAAACAGGATGCAGAACGGAATATACAAGTGGCATCAGTCCAAACCCTTAGTAGAAGGATCCATATTTGGAAAGAAAAACAATTTGATATTGTGATTGTAGATGAAGCCCACCACGTTCCTGCTGAAAGCTATAAGAATATTATCAACAGTTATCCTACCGCTAAATTGTTAGGCGTTACTGCAACACCATACAGATTAAGCGGAGAGGGATTTACTGATATTTTCGAGGAACTTATAATATCTCCATCTATTAAGCAATTCATTGAGAAAGGTGTATTGTCTCAGTACGATTATTATTCTGTTAGGGAAAACTCTGAAATTCAGAGAGAATTGGATAGCATCACAACCTTTCAAAATGGTGATTACACCGATGCTGATATGACACGAGTATGTGATAATGACCATATCCGTGCTCAGATAGTGGAAACATATCAAAAATATGCATTAGGGAAGAAAGGTATTATTTATACTATTAACAAAATACATAACAAAAATTTATGTTCTGACTTTAATAAAGTTGGTATAAAAACAGTTGCGATAGATAGTCAAACACCTTCAGATATCCGCAAACGATATATTGAGGATTTTAAGTGTGGATTAATAGACATTATCTGCAATGTCAACATATTCTCAGAGGGATTTGACTGTCCTGACATAGAGTTTATTCAGCTTGCCAGACCAACACAATCATTGTCTATGTATTTACAACAAATCGGCCGAGGTTTGAGATCTTCTATAGGGAAAGAAAAGTGCTTGTTCTTGGATAATGTTGGGCTATATAATCGTTTCGGCCTTCCATCTGCCAATAGAAAGTGGATGTACCATTTCTTAGGACATGATGAAGAGTATAAAATAGGAAAGAGAAAAGGTGGCAATAAAAGGCTACGAAAGCAGAGAGATTTAGACGAAGGCAATGAGCAAGTTCTCTTAATAGAAACAACTACAGGATTAAAGTATGAGAAACATCGAGCTTTTGAACTTTTCAAAAAATTTTCTCATTTGAATGACTTGCTTGTCCAGCGAGATAATATTGCTCTACATACTCTTGAACAGGAATTCTCCAAAGAAGGCAAGAGTGCATTATGCTTTGATGGAAACAAAGTTTGTGTATGGCAAGATAGAAATAGTGAGAAATTCTGGAATATAGAGTACTATCTTAAGAATTTTCAATTCCGTTTTGAGCATGAGCCAGAAACAAGACACCTGAAGGATGAAAACGAACTCAACAGTTGGTTAACATTTCGATTCCTAAGAATCAGAGAAGAAATTGAATCTAAAGAGATTTATGCTATAAAGAGAGATTTTCAAAATACCAATCAAAATCAAAGTTACATTCTTGATATGTATAATCGTTGGTATGACAATGAAACAGATACTCCCTTTGATAGAAATCCTATATTGGAACAACTTTTAAGTCAAACATATGATTTTATGATTGAGAAAGACAGTGGTAATAGGGTCTTTCAGATGATTGTGAATATGGATGTTGAGAAAAGGCATATTGCTTTAGGAAGGACATTTAATCAAGTCTGTCAATAGACTTGATTAAATGTAGAAGTATTAAAAACAGGTAATTCCAATTCTAGATACGTGATTCGCATATCGATTACCAATCATATCCATAATCTCTTTACGTAATATAAATTTAGGGTTGCTTAAGAATAATGAGTTCTCTTGTTCTATAAAAGTATAATTAAGATTTAAACCAATAATATAATGCTTGTCTTCAATATTGAATGAAAAAGAAGGGATTAATAGAAAATCTCCAACAGTAGTTCTATCTAAATTCTCAAGAGAGTCTTCTTCAATCAAAGCACCTAGCATAAATTTGTTAGTTCTCTTTTTATCCTGAGAGAAGTCACACGCTGCACTAATTTCTAATGCAATAATAATAGATGATGTTCTGTCATTCTTTTTTAAGCCGGGGAATGTCCTCGCAAACCAATCGGAGTAAGAAATCTTAAATACATTATTAAAAACATTATCTAATTGTTCTTCTGGAATCCCACATACAGCACCTCTTTCTGTTTTTAGTCTTTCTTCAATCTTATATGTATCTATATGGAATATTGTATTTAACTTAGCAGGGGAGAACATTGGAGGGAATGATATCTCAGAATGTCTTTTTGCATTTTTAAGTGGCTGTAAGTAGTCTTTCCAATAAGTAGTACTTTTTTGCAATAGAAGACTTTCAAAAACAGGTGTAATACTTTCTTTAATAGCAGCGTCTGGATCTGACTTTGCACGATTAAATCCAAACGAAGCTACTGCTATTTTAGAAAACACATCTTGACAATTCTTATCAAAATCAGTAGTTTCGCCCCAATTATTACCGTATGGAATTGTTGATAGAAGTATATCTAATGTCTGATTTGCAGCAGTCAACACTTCTTCCTCAAATCCTACCAAACATTTTGCAAAATCTTTTGATAATATTGAATCTAATTTTTCTTTAAGACTATCCCCCTTCTCAATAAACTCACTTTTATCAATTGTTTCTAATAAAATTGGTTTTAATTTGTTCTTAAAATCATCATCACTCCTATTAACAAAGTCACGAAATTGTGTGATTTTATCAGTGTTTTTGGACCAGAAAATTAGAATAAAAGGTCCATTTTCAATAGATATAAATTGTGATATAGCATCTTTTAATGAAGCATTAATGTCTGCATCTTGATTCGCTTGGATAAGATTAATGTCGAAAAATGCAAATCTAACTCCAATTAATGGTTCTGCAGGGAAATTAAAACCATCATAATGAAAACTTTTGCACCCGACTCCATGAGTATGGAATACAGAACTTAATTTTTGCAAATCGGCTTCATCATCGTCTACTATTATTATTCTATTATTCTCTATCATATGTTAGTTTTTGGGAATACTAAAACGACAAAAGCTCCATTATAAACTTCTGGAACATTATATTTATCTCTATCAGGGAATAGTAATTTACCACCTATGGTTTCCATTACAAGATTGACATAATATAAACCTAATCCCATTCCTTCTGGTCTCATTGTTCTAAATGGTTGAATCATATCATCTGGTTCCATATTAAAACCTGTACCCGTATCTGCAATTATAATAGCAGGTCCTTCAAAAGAATCAATGTCGGAACCTACATATATAGCTTTACGATATGTCTCATCACTTGTTAATTCAGACTGAACTTTTACCCAATATATTGCATTGTCTATAATATTAGAAAGTGAGCTTAAAAGCAAGTTTCCCGGTCCTTCTATCTTAAAATCTGCATTTTCTTTAGTTAGTACAGGCGATGAAAAGATAATATTATGATACTTGAATCGAGTATCATGTATCTGTCGAACACGTTCAATCAACTGTGATGCTGTAATTTTTAGTTTTTTGTTTTGCTTTACAATGGGTGCAAAATTCTCCATAAGCAAAATTAGGGATTTTACACGATCTTTAATGCTTGAAACATTAATATCTCCATTGTTCAAACTCTGATTTAGATAACGAACTTCTCGTTCTACCTCATGGAATACAAGGCTTAAATTTAATCCGCTCATTCCAGAGTTTAGCATTACATCTCTCATATCATTATAATCTTTCTCTACCTTTTTTAGAAGTGGAGAGAATTCTTGCTGTAATCCCCTTTGTGCAAGTTGAGAATCCAATTCTTTTATTGTTTCAGACAACCCAATTTTCTTTACCACAGATGTATCCTTGGTAAAAGCTTCTATTTCATCTCTATCAGAAATTGCTTCTCTCTCGAAAACATTAAAGACTTCTTGAACAATAGATTTCAACAATCTGTATGACTCATTATCTGTAAATCCTTCTCTATTAGTTTTTTCCTTTAGTCCATTAGCACTTTTTTCTAATTCCAAGAAAACAGCTCCAATGGTCACTTTTTTGCTAAAATGATCTCCTGCACGTTGCACTTTGGCTAATTCTAAATCTAGCCAATCATCAGAAGGCTCTCCATAATTATAAACACGTATATTATCTCTGAAAATTTTTACTCCACAATTATCTTTAATATAATCTTTGATAGCACCTCTCTTACCTGCTCCAAAAGATAAATCTAAGATTTTACCATTTTGATTAAATACATGGAAAATGCCAGAAATTGGACCTAATAAATTCAAATCGCTATTTAACAATATATGTTGCTCATTTGATCGTTCTTCAACGTTCCCAAAAACTTCTGGTCTCAATAGCATATGATTATCTATTGCGGAATTTTTCTGCTTGATAGTCAATCCACTTGATAAAGGGAAATTTATAGGATTAAATTTATACTCCCAAGAAAATAGTGCCCGTTCATCCTGTGATGGGCTAATGCAAAATTTAAAACTATACAAACTGTTATTTAATATCCAAATTGGATTTTTAGTCTCATCTAGCCAACGTTGTTTTTCAACTTCATTAGAAAGCATTACTATTTCAAAAGAGTCCATTTCACAAAATGGATTCTTTATATTTTGAATTTTTTGAGCTAACTCTTTTAAAATAACTTTTGTCCACTTTTTGGTTTTAAGCCCTGTCAAAGTGATTCGCGTACCATGTCCTTCTATAAATGTGTTTAATACACCCTCGTTAACTTCTACATATAAGTCTTCAATAAATTCCTCTGATTGTATAAGACTTTTCCAGTTAATAGATAAACTAGAACCAAACAAATCACCTTCAGCTTGAGACTCCAGCAGAATCTCATCTGCTAATCTATGAACTGCAAGCCTACCTACGCCTTTGTTGCCAAGAGATGTTCGGTGATATTTTTTGCTTACCTTCGCTTGTTTCTTCTTATAATCAGTACCAATTGTCAACCATACATTTTGAATAATTGATGAAGACATACCACACCCATTATCCTCTATAACAATATTTCTATTGGGAGAGTCTAAATCATTAAATGTGATAGTTACTTTTGTTGCATCAGCATCATATGCATTTTTAACCAACTCAAAAATGGCAAGACTATCACTGCCTATAAGTTCGTCTCCTAATAGATTAATAATATGGCTTGTTGCCTTTATTGGATATCGTTCTTTGGACATAACATTTTTAATATTGCTTGGGCAATAGCATGAGCCAGCAATGGAGGCACTGCATTACCAATTTGTTTAAATATGGCTGAACGTGAACCCTCAAAGAAAAAATCATCAGGGAATGATTGTATTCTTGCAGCCTCACGTATAGAAATTGATCTAATAGTATTTGTAGAAGGATAAATATAATAATGACCATCTTTAGAAATATGTGCAATCACTGTATGACATTTTCCATTCAAATCTACTACTTTGAATCTATCCAAAAAAGAAGTTGTGTTATTTATAGTCCTAATGTCTTCTGGAAAGTCCGAATTTTTAATTCTAGTTCCATCATTTAACCACATCTTCACAGCCATGCTGTATTTCTCTGCATCAAGATGGTTAATAGGTCGTGCTATATGGAGTGTTAGGACATCTGAATCATTACGAAGATTAAACCTACGAAGATAATCAGATGGTGCAGAGTTATATTCAGACGAACTTTCTCCAGCACAGATTGAAGGAAGATCTGAAAATATATCTTTACAAGTCCAATTGTTTTGAACCTTTTGAATCATTGGACAGCCTCGGTCTGATGATTTTCTCCAACCAAATATAATTACCCTTTGGCGATTCTGCATAACGCCATAATCCGATGCGTTTAGAATTGCTAAATGAACTTTATACCCAAGTTCTTTAAAATGATTTTTTATATTCTCAAAATGATTATTCTTTGAGCTTAAAAGTCCTAATACATTCTCAAATACAAATCCCATCGGTTTGTATTTAGCTAGGAACTTGCCATATTGTAAATATAGTAAACAACGTTTATCATCTGCAATACCTACATTATGACGATTTAGCATAGAGAATGCTTGACACGGAGGACCTCCAACAATAAAGTCAACTCTTTTTCTACGTTGTCGTTTTAAGATAGAGTCTATAGAAGCAAAGATTGATTCTATAGTTTCATCAGAAATTTCTTTATTAATTACTGATGAAATCAAATCTTTGGGGATTAATTTATAAAGTTCATCTCTAGTTATTTCTTGCTTGAGATACTTTATATAGTTGTAATAGTTATCATTTGCTTTAAGATAATGATATGCTAACCGTGTTTTAATAGTATAGCAAGCATCTGGATTCATTTCTACGTGAGCTACTGGCACAAAACTGCATCGCAAGAATCCTTCTGATAATGCAGAGGTTCCTGCGAATAAATCAATGTATGTATATTTCGCCTTCTTGCCCATTACTCCTAATTTAATGTACAAAGTTAAACATATTTTCTCAATTTGGATTATGTGATAATAGAAAAATAAAGGCTTACTACAAAAAAACATGTATGATTTAGGTAAATTATATACAATCTCTACCTAAACAAATATAGGAACAAGTAGTTATTTATATAAAGGAAACCATGATTCAGAAATTCTTCGTATATTTGCACTGAAATATATTAGGTATATGGCAGCTGAAACAGAAAAATCAGAAATAAATCCCAAAGGAAGCTCTGATCCCAAAGAGAACACACGTAGCATAATTGCAATGATATACGTCTGTGCGTTCTTTGGTGTTATCATAATCGTTTTTGGGGTGGGAATTTATAAATGCTTTAAGGTGGATGAGTTTAAGGATATGCTCGTAACCGTTTCGGGTGTATTATCTGGACCTCTTGGTTTTATTGTTGGTTACTATTTTAAGGCATCAAAAGAATGAATACATATTTTATTACATACACATTGGATGACCAATCAAGCTACACAGTCCTTAGTAGGCGACTAAAACGTTATCCGGACTGGGCTAAATTATTTGCTCGTGCATGGATTATCAAAACAACAAAGTCGTCGAAACGAGTGAGGGATGAACTAATTGAGGCTATTGATTGCAAAGGGCAAATAGTAGTTATCAATATCACAGACTCCGCATGGGCTACTTACCGTATAAATGAAGATATGCTTGACTGGATGAAAGAAAACGTATAACAAGTCGGTATCAGTCTTTTGGTGGAAGTTCCTACACTATAACGGCTATTTTCTGAAATCAAAAGACCTTCATACCGTTTTGTTTAGTCCTTATTTCTCCGTTCTCTAAATAAAAGCAATCTAAAATATTGAAAGTTAAGAATTTGGATATGTTGCCTATTTTGTGGCTTTATACATAAATCAGTGATAAAATGAGTGCCAACTACAATCTTTTCTACTCTTTGTTTACGTAATCGGAATATTCAAATCAAAATTCTATATTTGGTGTAAATAGTATATAATTGCGTATAATTTATTACCTTTGCATCAAGATAAAGCGTTCTTTTCAACAATGCAGAATAAGACAGATAAGGGAACTTTGCTTGTTTCTAAATCGTTACCTATCGTAAACTCAAGTTCTGTAAATCATTTATTTTCAGCAAGGAAGATGAAATACTATGACTCAAGCAATGGAAGGTTATTTTCTTCTTTATTCCAGCCTCTGCAATCCACTGTTTTAGTGGGTGGTGTGTCATTGCGCGTGTGAGTCCTTTGAACACTAATCCTTTGCCCCATTCGCCGCATAACTCCAACGCTTCGTGGCTGATGGGGAGTGTTGCCTCGGTCTCGGTCTTCTTGGTGCAAATGCGAATATAATAGCCTTGATCAGGACCCAATTCAAAGTCGCTCCATTGCAATTTGAGAATGTCGCTGATGCGTAGTCCCGTCATACAAGCAAACAACGATGCTTGTTTCAGCACCGGAATACGGCAAGGTGTGGCGGCAAGTAGCTTTACCTCGTCAAGCGTCAGGTACTCCTTTTTAACCTCTTTCCACTCGATTTTTTCAAGAAAATCATTGAGGTTTTCGCGCAACATCTTCTCCTTGTAGGCAATCTTCAGCAGAGCGCGGAAAGTGGAGTAATATCCCGCTGCTGAATTTCGACTGATATATGAGTTAGGGTGATGTATCTGCTTGCATTTCAAGAGATAATCTCGGAACTTCTCGCACAACTCAACGGTAATATCTCCGAAAGTACATTTGCCGCCGCAGAACTTCTCAAAATGGTCGCAAACGCAATCCCACTTTTCGTATCGCTCGCGTGCCTTTGCTCGGAAGTAGGCGAGGAAATCGACCTTCTGCTTATTCTTGTCGAGGAAGCCGAACTCCTCGTTGATAAGCGACTGCACACGAATACAGCGTATCGCCTCCGCCTTGTTGAGCATCTCTTGGTTGAAGATTCGTTGCTGCTCGTTGCGTGGCTTGGCATAGAGGTAGATGCCGAGGAACTCTCGGCGGCTCATCTTCATCGTGTAGGGGTTGCGGATTGCAGGGTAGTAATCCAAATAGAGTGAAATACGGTCATTGCGTAACGCCTTTTGGCGCAGGGTTACATTTGTGCAAGTTAGTGTCATAGTCTTATATATTAATCGTTTATATTTTTTGTTGCAAATTAAATTGGTGTTCCGATGGTGGTATCAATCACCATTAAGTAACTTTACTCAATCTTCGGTGGCTCAAAGAACTTGTCGAGTTCGGAGCGCAGAATCTTGGTGTACTTGCCAACCTTAATGCGAGTGATGTTGTGATACTTCACATAGTGGTATAGCTGGTCGCGAGTGAGGTTGTATTTCTCCATCGCTTCGGGTATGGTGTAGTATTGCGGCTCTTCGGGCGTGGCAATACCTTTGGCTATATCGAAATGCTTTTTTGAGTAATAGACCATCTTGCCCTCCTTGCGCTTGGGGATTACATTCTTATAAACAAAGGTGTAAATTGCCGATAGCGTCATACCGAACTTCTCTTGCAACTCTGCCACGCTGTACCATTCGGTAATGCTCGCATCAGGAGCTTTCTTTGCAAAGTAGGAGTCGATATGCTTCTTACTCCAATATGTTCTGCCACGATTGAATGTGCGAGGGATATTATGCTCCTTCGCAATCTCATAAATCCACGACTCCTTAACGCCAAATTTCTCTTTAATCTCGGTAGTGGTGTATAGCTCTGTTATTACAATCGCGTCTCGCGGTTGTCGCTTTTCGTATGGATTTGCTTTAAGCATAGCATCTATATCCGTTCTTTTTACGAATGATAATCTACTGCTTAATTTATATGCAAGCAGATGTCCTGCATATATCATCTTATATACAGCTTGAAGAGAAATACCTAATAGCGTTGCTGCTTGGGCTATTGATAAATACTCTTTGTCTTTGATGTTTTCAACTGGTTTTTCTGTCTTGACATAATGAGTTTCGTTTTCGGCTTGTTTAATTCTCTTGTCTCGGACAGCCTGTTTGTAGGCTAAATTAGCACAGCGATGTGAACAATACTTAGTAGATACTTTTTGAGCTTCAAACTCAACTCCACACCATTGGCAAATCTTCTTGATTCTAATGTTACTTGCTGCCATTTTACTACTGTTTTTAGTGTTTAATTCTCCTGATTTCTCCTGTTTTGGTTTAACTATCTTAAACCATATTCAACCATATTCAACTTTTTCCATCACCTCGCCAACGAAAAATCGCATTTCAAGCGGCGAGGTACACAGGAGGTACAAAAACAGGCGTAAAAAGGCTTAGCAACGATTAACAACGATGCTTGCAAAAATAAAAATAGCACCCGTAAAGAGTGCTATATTAATCATTTATGATTGATTTAACTATCTAATAATCAGCGACTTACTTTCCGATGCAGAAGTTTTTGAAGATGTTGGAGAGGATGGCGTCGGAGGTGATTTCGCCGCCGGTGATTTCGGCAAGGTGGTGGAGGCATTGGCGGAGATCTTCGGCAATGAGGTCGCCGGGGATGTTGTCGGCTATGGCATGACGGACACGGGCAACGGCTTCGAGGGCATGATGGAGGGCTTCGTAATGACGGAGGTTGGTGACGATGGTGGAGTCGTTGCCCTGATTGACGAAAAGGACCTGGTGGGCGGAACTTACCAGGGTGCTAAGTAGGATGGGCATGCCTGCTCCTGTTTGGGACGATATGTAGATGTCCTGATTTTTTTGCTTGCGGTGATAGAGAAAGGAGGAGTCGGGCATGACAAGGTCGCTCTTGTTAATGACACGCAGGACGATGGGAAGATCCGGAGTTTCGGGAGAGTGGGGGATGCGGATGTCGGGGAACTGCTTGTTGGGTTCGGTGAGCAGGATGATGATGTCCGCTTTGCGTGCTGCCTGCAGGGAGCGCTCTATGCCCATCTGCTCAATGCGGTCGGTGGTCTTGCGTATGCCGGCGGTGTCTATGAAGCGGAAGGTGATGCCTTCTATCTGTATGGTATCTTCGATGAGGTCGCGCGTAGTGCCCTGGATGTCAGAAACGATGGCACGCTCATCGTGCACGAGAGCGTTCATGAGGGTACTTTTGCCCACGTTGGGCGCACCGATGATGGCCACAGGGATGCCAGTCTTCAGGGCATTGCCGGTACGGAAGGAATCTGTAAGGCGTTGTATGTGTTTGTAGAGAGCGTCTGTGAGTTCGGTTAGTTGGGTACGGTCGGCAAACTCGATGTCCTCGTGGTCGGAGAAGTCGAGTTCCAGTTCGAGAAGGGATGTGATGTGTAGCAACTGTTCCCTGAGTGTGTCCAATTCGCGCGAGAAACCTCCACGCATTTGAGACATGGCCATGCGGTGGGTGGCCTCGCTGCTTGATGCTATGAGGTCGGCCACTGCTTCCGCTTGGGAAAGGTCCATCTTTCCTGCCAGGAAGGCCCTCTTGGTGAACTCGCCCGGTGTGGCCATGCGTGCTCCAGATTGTATGAGCGCCTCTGTTATCTTCTGGACGATATAACGGCTTCCGTGACAAGATATTTCTGTGCTGTCTTCGCCTGTGTAAGAGTGAGGGGAACGGAAAACAGATACCAGAACATCATCTATGATTGCATCTGCCTTCGCATGGGGTTCGCTATGTCGGGTGCTTTCTTCCGACTCACCCCATGGGGTACGGATATAGCCATAGTGCAGGGTGTAACCCTTTACCTCGGTGAGGTCTTTGGAGAAGATGCGTGACGTTATGGAAATGGCTTCGGGGCCAGAAACTCTAATGATTGCCATTGCTCCACCCGGAGCAGTGGCAGGTGCGCAGATGGTAGACATATATATATTATATATAAGGTGTATGCCTGTGTATGGGAAGGCTTAGATTCTCTCTATCACCAGAGATATGAGGTTGTCTATGGTATTTTTGTAGGACGTGTTCATTTCCTGGGCATGACGGTTGGCAATAACCATGCAACACGTCATGGCACGGTGTCCAAGGATGGAGGCAAGTCCTGCCAGGGCTGAGGATTCCATTTCAAAGTTGCAGACTTTCATCTCCCGTACCTCTCCTTTGTCATCGGTGCGGTATCTGAAGGCCTCTACCTTGGCGTTCTGCCCGGGGTCTTGGATTTCCATCCTGATTCTTCTGCCCTGAGGACCATAGAACCCGCCGCATGCTATGGTAATGCCGCGTACCATGTCGCCGGAGGCAATCTGTTCCAGAAGTCCGGCATCTGCCGTGGCCACATAGGGCGCACCCTTCTGCGGAGACCAGTTCATGTGCTTGCGGAAGGCATCCTCAAGTTCAAGGTCGCACACCTTGTCACGGTCGGCATAATAGTTGAGCAGACCGTCGAAACCGATGCTCTTCTCGCTGGCCACGAATGTGCCGAGCGGAGTTTCGGGTTGGAGGCCGCCACAGGTGCCTATACGTACCAGGGTGAGTTGCCTGAAGGTGGGATTGTCCTCGCGTGTCTCGAAGTTTATGTTTGCCAGGGCATCCAGTTCATTAACAACAATGTCTATGTTGTCGCACCCTATGCCCGTGGACAGTACGGTGATGCGCTTGCCCTTGTATGTGCCGGTGATGGTGTGGAATTCGCGTGAGGATATGTTGCATTCCTGCGAATCGAAATGCGAAGCAACCGTTTCCACACGTCCAGGGTCTCCAACGAGGATTACCCTGTCTGCCAGTTGTTCCGGACGGATGTGCAGATGAAATGCAGAACCGTCGGCGTTTATGATAAGTTCGGATGGTGGGTAAATCATGGTATGTGTGTGTTTAGGGTTTATGGGGTGGGGGCACACCTTCCTATCTCTGCTCGAAGGTGCGTATCTCCTTTTCCAATGCATGTATGTCGGCAATTAGTTTTTCGTACTTCTGTTCCAGGGGAAGTATCCTTGCCGCCAGTTCGGTTTTCTTTTCGGCTTTCGCCACGGAGTATTCTTTCCTGAGGTCTTCAAGTTGTTCGGATGCCTTGTTGCGTTCGGCCACCATCTTCAGCCACTTGTCGGCCAGTTTGCGACTTTCCTCGTGACGGAACTGGGAAAGGGTGGTGTAGGTGATGCGGTCGTTCACTATGAAATGGAAGTGCGACTTTGTGGTCTTTTGGGACTTGTTGCGGAGCGTGGCCAGACGTGTCAGCCCCTCCTTCACTTGTTCCTGGTCGGTCCACGTGTCGCGTATGCTGTTGATGTTTGCCAGAGCCACCAGCGTGTCGCGTCCGATGGTGCCGGTGTCGTAAATCTTGCGTGTCTCGTTTGGTATGAAGCAATACACGCACACCGTGTCGGCGCTCTGTCCGCGGTCGGTCACGAACCATCCGAGTTGGTTATACTCATCCACCAGATAAAGATAGTCGTTAGCCTTGGAGTTGAAAGGCATGCCTATGTTTTCCGGTTTGAAGAATCTCCGGCTGTCCGAATCCCATCGCGTCATGAAGATGTCGTATCCACCCAGGCTCTCCTCACCCTTCGAGGCATAGTACAGTGTGGTACCGTCCGAGAGCATGAAGGGATAGTTCTGGCTCAGCGTGTCCTCCAGTCCCGGCAACATGACGGGTTCGTTCCATTTCTGACCAATCATTTCGCTGGCATAGAGGTGCAGGACGGCACTGGTGTCGGGTTGGGCAAAGATGATCTTGTCGCCCAGTTGCGAGCGGAACAGCGTGCAGTTCAGGGTGTCCTTTTCCTTGACGTTGAAGAAGTCGGCACAGGTGGCTATGCTTCCGCTCTCGCTGCCCAGATAGAGGATGTCCATCACCTCGTCCTTCTTTACCAGAATGGAGTCGATGAAGGTGACGCGCTCCGTAACGAGAAGTTTGCGTTCGTAGTTCTCCTGCCGTGCCATTTCCGCCAGTTCTTCCGGAGTGGGAGGGGGCGGTGTCTTTGTCCTCCTTCTGCGCTGGGCGGATGCGCCCAGCGCCAGAAGGAGGAGAAGTGAGAATATGATGGTCTTCTTCATGTCAAAGGTTTGAGGTGGTTAGATGTTTACTTTGTCAAGTATTCATGCATTGCCAGTGCGGCACGTCTGCCGTCGCCCATGGCCAGGATAACCGTAGCACCGCCACGCACGATGTCGCCACCGGCAAAGATGGTGGGCAGGTTTGTCTGCATGTTCTCGCCCACCACGATGGTGTTCTTGCGGCCCAGTTCCAGACCCTCGATGGAGGTGGGGACGATGGGGTTGGGAGAAACGCCTACCGCCACAATGGCCTGGTCGATGTCCAGGGTCACCGTTGCGCCGGGAATGGGCTGGGGAGAGCGGCGGCCAGAAGCGTCGGGTTCTCCCAGTTCCATTTTCTGAAGTACTACGGCACGCACGGCACCCGTCTCGTCGGCAAGGTATTCAATGGGGTTGTGCAAGGTGAGGAACTCGATTCCCTCTTCCTTGGCATGCTTCACCTCCTCCAGACGTGCGGGCATCTCAGCCTCAGAACGGCGGTACACGATGTACACCTTCTCTGCGCCCAGACGCTTTGCCGTACGGCAGGAGTCCATGGCGGTATTGCCGCCACCCACCACCATAACGCTCTTGGCAGGGTTGATGGGAGTATCGGTGTCGGGGTTGGAGGCATCCATCAGGTTCACGCGTGTCAGATATTCGTTGGACGACATGATGTTGATGAAGTTTTCGCCAGGAATGTTCATGAAGTTGGGCAGACCTGCACCGGAGCCCACGAAGATGCCCTCGTAGCCATCGGCCTCCAGTTCCTTCACGGAGATGGTCTTGCCCACGATGCAGTCCTTGACAAAGTTCACACCCATCTTGCGCAGGTTGTCTATCTCCACGTCCACAATCTTGTTGGGCAGACGGAACTCGGGAATACCGTATTTCAGTACGCCGCCAATCTCGTGCAGAGCCTCGAACACGGTAACGTCATAGCCATACTTGGCCATGTCGCCCGCAAAACTCAGGCCGGCAGGACCGGAACCGATGACGGCAATCTTTTTGGCGTTGGCGGGAGCCACCTCGGGCAGGGAGATATGTCCGCTCTCGCGCTCGAAGTCGGCGGTGAAGCGCTCCAGATAGCCGATGGCCACGGGCTGGTGACCCATCTTCAGGTGCATGCACTGGCTTTCGCACTGCTTCTCCTGGGGACATACACGTCCGCACACGGCAGGCAGGGCAGAGGTGCTCTTCAGCACACGGGCTGCATTGAGGAACTCGCCACGCTCTATGTTCTTGATGAACGAAGGTATGTTGATGTTCACGGGACAACCTTGCATACATGTGGGGTTGGCGCAATCCAGACAACGCTTTGCCTCGGTGATGGCCTGCTCGCGTGAAAGGCCCGTGTTCACCTCCTCGGTGCGGGTTGTTGCACGGTATACGGGATCCAGTTCGGGCATCTTCACGCGCTCTATCTCGGAGCGCTCTTTGCCCTTCATGCTCTTGCGCAGTTCCTCGCGCCATTCGGCCTTGCGGTCGGTCAGTACCTCCAGTGGAGTTTCCATGTCCATGTCCTTTGCCTCGCGTGAGAGCAGTTCGTCGGCAATGACGGTGGCTTCTGCCTTGCACTGGATGGGAGCGTCCAGATGGCTCATCTCCTCCTGCTCCACACGGCGGAAGGAACCGGCACGCTTCAGCATTTCGTCGAAGTCCACCTGATGACCGTCAAACTCGGGACCGTCCACGCAAACGAAGCGTGTCTTTCCGCCCACGGTGATGCGGCATGCACCGCACATGCCCGTACCGTCCACCATGATGGTGTTCAGGGACACGTCAGTGGGTATCTCGTACTTCTTGGTCAGCAGACAGCAGAACTTCATCATTATGGCAGGACCGATGGCAAAGCATTTGTCCACCTTCTCGCGCTGGATTACTTCCTCCATGCCCACGGTGACAACGCCCTGCTTGCCATAGGAACCGTCGTCGGTCATGATGATGACCTCGTCGGAAGCGGCACGCACCTCGTCCTCCAGGATGATAAGTTCCTTGCTGCGGCCGGCGATAACGCTTATCACACGGTTGCCGGCAGCCTTCAGTGCCTGTATGATGGGGAGCATGGGAGCGGTACCCACACCGCCGCCGGCGCAGAGCACGGTGCCGAAGTTCTCAATGTGTGTGGCCTTGCCCAGAGGGCCTACGATGTCGGTCACCTCGTCGCCCACGTTCAGGTCACACAGGCGTGTGGACGAAAGTCCCACCTTCTGCACCACCAGAGTGATGGTGCCCTTCTCCGTGTCTGCTCCGGCAATGGTCAGGGGCATGCGTTCGCCCTGCTCGCCCACGCGGACGATAACGAAGTGTCCGGCCTTGCGGGCCTTGGCTATGAGCGGTGCTTCCACTTCCAGGCGGAATACCTTTTCGCTATATTGTACTTTGCTGACTATCTTGTTCATCTTTTCGTTGGTTAGTATTGTGCTTTGTAGCACAAAGTGTTGAATCGTTTTATTCTGAGTTTCGGATTATGCCTGTGCAATGCATCAGTCGATTGTCTCGCATCCCATGTAGGGCACCAGTGCGGCAGGAATACGTATGCCATTTTCCGTCTGGTTGTTCTCCAGCAATGCGGCCACTATGCGTGGCAGAGCCAATGCGGAACCGTTCAGGGTGTGTGCTATCTCTGTCTTCTTGTCGGCGGTGCGGCGTATGCGGCACTTCAGGCGGTTGGCCTGGTATGTGTCGAAGTTGCTCACCGAACTTACCTCCAGCCAACGCTTCTGTGCCTGGCTGTACACCTCGAAGTCGTAGCACACGGCGCTGGTGAAGGACTGGTCGCCGCCGCAAAGGCGCAGTATGCGGTAGGGGAGTTCCAGTTTCTGGAGCAGGCCCTCCACGTGTGCAATCATCTCCTTGTGGCTCTCGGCAGAGTGCTCGGGAGTGTCAATGCGCACGATCTCCACCTTGGAGAACTCGTGCAGACGGTTCAGTCCGCGCACGTCCTTGCCGTACGAACCGGCCTCGCGACGGAAGCACTGTGTGTAGGCACAGTTCTTGACGGGCAGTTCCTTCTCGTCCAGGATGACATCGCGGTAGATGTTCGTTACGGGCACCTCTGCCGTGGGAATCAGGTAGAGGTCGTCCAGTCCGCAATGGTACATCTGTCCCTCCTTGTCGGGCAACTGGCCTGTACCGTATCCGCTGGCGGCATTCACCACGGTGGGAGGCATCACCTCCTCGTATCCGCTCTTGCGTGCCTCGTCCAGGAAGAAGTTTATCAGAGCACGCTGGAGTCTTGCACCCAAGCCACGGTACACGGGGAAGCCGGCACCGGTAATCTTCACGCCCAGGTCAAAGTCTATCAGGTTGTACTTCTTGCACAGTTCCCAGTGGGGGAGGAGTGCCTCGTCGCTATCGGGGTTGGCATCCCAGTTGCCCACCTTGTCCACACCCAGGACGCACTCCTTCAGGTTGGACTTCACCACCCAGTTGTCCTCGGCGCAGGCACCCTCGGGCACCTCGTCGTATGGTATGTTGGGTATCTGGCAGAGTTTCGTTGTCAGTTCCTTCTCGGCATTCTCCATCTCGGCCTTCAGAGCCTCGTTGGCAGTCTTTATTTCGGCCACCTTGGCCTTCACGGCCTCGGCCTCCTCCTTCTTGCCCTGCTTCATGAGGGCGCCAATCTCAGCCGCCAGTTTCTTGGCATCGGACAGGTTCTTGTCCAACTGTGTCTGTGCGGCACGGCGCTTCTTGTCTGTCTCCATCACCTCGGCAATGGCCTCACGTGCACCGGCAAAACGTTTCTTCTCAAGACCGGCAATCACACGCTCGGTCTCTTCTGTAATCAGTTTTAATGTAAGCATCTTATTTTAGTGTTTTATATTTCGGCGGTAAAATTACAAAAAAATACGCAATATTTCTTTTATGCGTTCCTTATTATATATCTAATGCTTATAAAATCGTATGAAAAGGTTGTAATTGATACTTCTTCGTGTTGTATTTTCATATTGATTCGTTTTTTATACAAATCGCTCCATAGACTGTTACGCGCTAATGAAACCATCTTTTTCTTACCAATTTCTTCGTTTCTCGGTTGCAATGGAACCCTGTTAAACCCTCAATGCACCAAAATATCTGTTCAAAATAATGGTTGTTATCATTATAACGTTAATGACTGATTTGGGTTTGATAAATTCATGTGATTGTCATCATTTATAGTACTTGTGACGTCAATTCACCATTAATAAACAAACTTGTCAAGAAGGTTTTTGAATGATGTCTTATATGTAGTTGTGTAGTTCTCGATAATAGTAGATTTTACCGTCGGTAATCGTTCGCCGAACGAACGGTAATGATTCGGTTGTGTTCTCGTGGGGATGAAAAATAATCATACTTTTGTTGATGCATGATTACCCTGATGCAGTTCATATACGGATGAAATAAATTTCCTGTTTTTAATAATAATGTAATAGGTCGTAATATTGTTTATACAATGTTTGTGGGTTGCAATGTAACCTATCATATGAGTGAAACTTTAGACATAAATGGTCTTTTTTAATAAAAAGCAAGGAAGAAAAGTATGGATTATACCTAAAAAAGAGTATCTTTGTGTGGAAAAATGTAAAGTCTACATGGCAAAACAGGCGGATTTGGATTGTAGCGGATGCAAGATTTCAATGTTTTGCAGCCGTAAGGACAAGCAGGATGGCCAGCCTTGCGATACGGATCTTCGTGCCGTTGTCGTGGCCTTCGTCATACCCTTGGTTGGCATTGTGCTTATGCTTTTTCTGGCACAAGGTCGGGTAGGAGAGGGGTGGACGGCCTTAGGTATATTGTTGTTCCTGGCGTTGTATTTCTTGTGCATACGCTTGCTTAAGCCGGATTTCAGAAGAAAGAAGTGATAGAATAATTTAATAAATAGAGTAAGTTATGAACGTAATTCTTATTGCAGTAATCGTGCTTGGTGTAGTGGGACTTGTATCCGCTGTGGTACTGTTCCTCGCCTCCAAGAAGTTTGCTGTTTGGGAAGATCCCCGTATCCAGCAGGTATCCGAGGTTCTGCCTCAGGCAAATTGTGGCGGATGCGGCTATCCGGGTTGCTCAGGCTTTGCCTCTGCATGCGTGAAAGCGGCAGAAAGTGGTAGCCTGAGCGATTTGAACTGTGCTCCCGGCGGTCAGGCCGTTATGGAGCAGGTGGCAGGTATCCTGGGTTTGAAGGCTTCGGCCGCAGCCCCCAAGGTTGCCGTAGTGCGTTGTCAGGGCACATGCGATGTCCGTCCTCACGGAGTGGAGTTCGACGGCGTACATTCGTGCAAGATCCAGAACATGACCGGTATGGGCGAGACCCAGTGCCTGTATGGCTGTCTGGGCGAGGGCGATTGTGCCGCGGCATGTCTCTTCGGTGCCATCAAGGTAAATCCCGCCACACGCATTGCCGAGGTGGACGAGAGCAAGTGTACCGGTTGCGGTGCCTGTGCCAAGAGTTGTCCTCGCGGTATCATCGAATTGATACCCCAGGGACCCAAGAACCGCAAGGTTGTGGTGCTCTGCAACAACAAGGACAAGGGTGCTTTGGCCACCAAGGAATGTAAGGTAAGTTGCATAGGTTGCGGCAAGTGCGTGAAGGTGTGCGACAAGTTCGAGGCCATCACCCTCGGCACCAACCTGGCACACATCGACCCCGACAAGTGCAAGATGTGCCGCAAGTGCGAGGAAGCATGTCCTCGTGGTGCCATCAAGGCATTCAACTTCCCACCAAGGAAGCCCAAGACAGAGACCGCTCCCGTAGCATCGCCTGCCGCACCTAAGGCAGAGGCTTCCGTGGCACCTAAGCCTGAGGCTCCTGTTGTGAAGGAAGCACCTGCTCCCGTGGCACCTGTGGTTGAAAAGAAAGTAGAAACCCCAAAAGACAATGAGACTGCTGTATGAAGACATTTAGAATAGGCGGTGTACATCCCGCCGAGAACAAACTGAGTGCGGGCAGTCCTATCCGTGAGGCTGCCCTGCCCAAGCAGGCGATATTCAGCATGTTCCAGCACATTGGCGCACCTGCCAAGCCCGTAGTGAAGAAGGGTGACGTGGTAAAGGTTGGCACTCTGCTGGGCGAGGCCGGAGGTTTTGTCAGCGCACCCATCTACTCCAGCGTCAGCGGTAAGGTGAGCAAGGTGGACGTTGCCCTGGATGCAAGCGATACCCGCCGTATGGCCGTGTATGTGGACGTTGAGGGCGACGAATGGGAGGAGAGCATCGACCGCACTCCCGACCTCGTACGTATGGAAGACCGTCCCGACCTGGATGCGCAGACAATCGTAGAGAAGATCAAGCAGGCCGGCATAGTAGGTATGGGTGGTGCCACCTTCCCCTGCCATGTGAAGTTGTGCCCCCCTCCCGGACAGAAGGCCGAGTGTGTCATCATCAATGCCGTGGAGTGCGAACCCTATCTGACCTCCGACCATAGCCTGATGCTCGAGAAGGCCGACGAGATACTGGTTGGCGTTAGCCTGATAATGAAGGCCGTAAACGTAGACCGTGCCTACATCGGTATTGAGAATAACAAGCCCGATGCCATCAAGTTGATGCAGGAGAAGGCCAAGGCATATCCACAGATAGAGATTGTCCCCCTGAAGGTGCAATATCCCCAGGGCGGTGAGAAGCAGTTGATAGATGCCGTCATCGGCCGTCAGGTGCCTGCACCTCCTGCCATCCCCATCAGTGTGGGTGCTGTGGTGCAGAACGTAGGTACTGCCTTTGCCATCTACGAGGCGGTAATGAAGAACAAGCCCCTCATCTCCCGTATCATCACCGTTACGGGAAAGAGCGTAAAGAACCCCTCCAACCTTCTTGCACGTTTGGGCACACCGTTCTCCCAACTCATCGACGAGTGCGGAGGCCTGCCTGCCGACACGGGCAAGATTATCGGTGGCGGTCCCATGATGGGTAAGGCACTCATCTCCCTTGACATCCCCATGACCAAGGGTTCCAGCGGCCTGCTCATTATGAACGAGAAAGAGGCACGCCGCACTGCCCCCGAGGCATGTATACGTTGCGCCAAGTGTGTAAGCGCATGCCCCATGGGACTTGAACCCTACCTGCTGGCCAAGATCAGTTCCCAGTACATGTGGGAGGAGGCAGAGAAGGAAGACATCGTATCCTGCATAGAGTGCGGTTCATGTGCCTTCACCTGTCCCAGCCACCGTCCCCTGCTGGACAATATCCGTCTGGGCAAGTCTACCGTCATGGGCATTATCCGTGAAAGGGCGGCAAAGAAATAATAAGAACACAGAAAGTAAGATACAATGTCAAACAGATTAATAGTTTCACTTTCTCCGCATGTCCACTCTGGCGACAGCATCCAGAAGAACATGTACGGAGTATGCCTGGCCCTGGTGCCGGCATTGGTGGCCAGTTTGTACTTCTTTGGCCTTGGTGCTGCCGTGGTACTGCTCACCAGCATCGTTTCCTGCGTGTTTTTTGAATGGGCCATCGCCAAGTTCATCCTTCGCCGCGAGAGGACAACCATCATGGACGGCTCTGCTATCCTTACTGGTATTCTGCTCGGTTTCAACATGCCCTCCAACCTGCCCGTCTGGATTATCATCATCGGTGCTCTGGTGGCAATAGGTGTGGGCAAGATGACCTTCGGAGGCCTTGGCCAGAACCCCTTCAACCCAGCACTGGTAGGACGCGTGTTCCTGCTCATCTCCTTCCCTGCACAGATGACCACATGGCCCGTTAGCGGCAGCGTGGAGTATCTCGATGCCCAGACAGGTGCCACCCCCTTGGCACTGATGAAGTGGGCCATCCAGTCAGGCGATGTCAGTGTGCTCAAGGACCTTCCCTCTTCCGTGGATATGCTCGTTGGCGTGCACGGAGGTTCTCTTGGCGAGGTTTCCGCCATCCTCCTGCTCATCGGATGCCTGTTCATGATTGTCCGCAAGATCATCACATGGCACATCCCTGTCAGCATTCTCGGCACCGTGGCACTGCTCAGCGGTGTCCTGCACATGGCCAACCCCGTCTATGCCGACCCCATCAGCGTACTCTGTAGCGGTGGTCTTATGCTCGGTGCCTGCTTCATGGCCACCGACTATGTCACCTCGCCCATGGTTCCCAAGGGACAGATCATCTATGGTGTGGCCATCGGTGCCCTCACCGTTGTCATCCGCAACTGGGGTGCTTATCCCGAGGGCATGTCCTTTGCCATCCTCATCATGAATGCGTTCACTCCCCTTATCAACACCTATTGCAAGCCACGCCGTTTCGGTGAGGTAATCAGAAAGGAGGCCAAGAAATGAAGAAACTCCAATCCACATGGTACAATATGGCCATTGTGCTCACTGTCATCTCCGTGGTGGCAGGCGCGGCGCTGGCTTATGTGAACGAACTCACCAAGGGTCCCATAGCCGAAATCCAGCAGCGCAATGAGGCACAGGCCATCAAGGCCGTACTTTGCGACGACAATGCCGTGATAACCGATACTGTCACCAATGGCGATGTTGTTGTTTATGTTGCCGAAAACGGAGCAGCCGTGAAGACTACCGACCCCTTGAACGGAAGTTTCGGAGGCGGTCTTACCATCATGGTAGGTCTCAGCAAGGACTTCCAGGTGCTCGGCTACACCGTGCTTCTCTCCAACGAGACACCCGGTCTTGGCGCCAAGGCCGACGAGTGGTTCCAGAAGGGTGGCAAGGGTGAAATCGTAGGCAAGACAGCCGGTCAGTTGGCCACCACCAAGGACAATGGCGAGATAGATGCCATCACGGCCAGCACCATCACCACACGCTCTTTCCTGCGTGCCGTGAACAATGCCTATGCCGAGTATGCCAAGGTTGTTAACCCTCATGCCGAGGCCGACGTGCACACCTCTGCCACGGCAAAGGATATGAACTAAAATAAGGAGGACACAAGATATGAACCAATTGAAAGTACTTTGGAACGGTATCATCAAGGAGAATCCCACCTTTGTTCTCCTTCTGGGCATGTGCCCCACACTGGGCACCACCAGTTCTGCCATGAACGGCATGTCCATGGGCCTTGCCACTATGGCGGTGCTCATCTTCTCTAACCTGATTATCTCCCTCATCAAGAACCTTGTCCCCGACATGGTGCGCATCCCCTCGTTCATCGTGGTGATTGCCTCTCTGGTTACCATCCTGCAGATGGTCATCAAGGCCTTCGCACCCGAGATAGACAAGTCCCTTGGCCTCTTCATCCCCCTCATCGTGGTGAACTGCATCATCCTGGGACGTGCCGAGGCTTTCGCGGCCAAGAACGGTCCCATCAGTTCTGTCTTCGACGGCATAGGCATGGGTCTTGGTTTCACCCTTGGTCTCACCCTGCTTGGAGCCGTGCGCGAGTTTCTGGGAACCGGCAAGATCTTCTCCATGACCATCTTCCCCGACAGTTACGGAGCCCTGGTATTCGTCCTTGCCCCCGGTGCCTTCATCGCCTTGGGATACCTGATAGCGATAATCAACAAACTAAAGAACTAATCACATGGCATACATACTTATATTCATAACCGCGATATTCGTAAACAATATCGTACTGAGCCAGTTCCTTGGCATATGTCCCTTCCTCGGTGTCAGCAAGAAGGTGGAGACCGCCATGGGTATGGGTGCGGCAGTAGCCTTTGTGCTCACTTTGGCCACCATAGTAACCTATCTGATACAAGTGTATGTTCTCAATGCCTTCGGTCTTGAGTACTTGCAGACCATAGCCTTCATTTTGGTAATTGCAGCCCTTGTGCAGATGGTGGAAATAGTGCTGAAGAAGGTTTCCCCCTCCCTCTATCAGGCACTGGGCGTCTTCCTGCCCCTGATTACAACCAACTGCTGTATCCTTGGCGTTGCCATCCTTGTGGCACAGGGAACCTACAATACCCAGGGGCTTGAGGCCAACCTTCTCACCGGCGTTGTCTATGCCATCGCCACCGCCCTCGGTTTCGCCCTTGCTCTGGTAATCTTTGCCGGCATCCGCGAGCACCTCTCGCTGATGAACATTCCCCGTGGCATGCAGGGCATGGCCATTGCCCTCGTCACCGCAGGCCTCCTTGCCATGGCCTTTATGGGCTTCTCCGGTGTAGATGCCGGTTTGGCAAAGGCGCTGGGATTGTAGCACTGGACTGCATTTTGCAAATTACTCCCCTTGCACCAAGACTTTTCCAATGTGGAGATAATGGGCAAGGGGAGTTGCTTTATATAATAGGAACATCTGTCTTAAAACACAGATTGCATTGAAGGCGGTGGGATTGGAATTTGATGGGATCCCCAAAAATCACAAACTATTGTTGTTTAGCAAGTGTTTTAACGACATTTGCATCTAAATACACAACCGAGAATACTATTGTGCGTTTAGGTGATGCGGTTGCCTTGTCAATGCAATCACATCTTTATTAGAGGACCGATGCAATCCGTTCAAGCCATAGTTTGTCGGTATTGTCAAAGGTATTGGGTAATTCACTGTCAATATCAAGTACTGCGGTCACTTTGCCATTGTGGAAAACGGGCACAACAATTTCCGAACGGGAGGCGCTGCTGCATGCTATGTGGCCGGGAAACTGATCCACGTCGGGCACGATGATAGTTTCTTCCCTTTGCCATGAGGTGCCGCATACTCCGCGTCCTTTCCTGATGCGTGTGCAGGCAACAGGACCTTGGAAGGGACCAAGTACCAGTTCGTCGCCGACAACGCGATAGAAACCTACCCACCAGAAGCGGAAGGTTTCATAAAGGCATGCCGATATGTTTGCCATGTTGGCAATAGTGTCTTTTTCATCCTCTAAGATTGACTTAATCTGGGGAAAAAGGTTTTGATACAGTTCTTCCTTGCTGTTGCCTTGGATGACGAGTGACTCTGCCATGAGTGTTCGGTATTATATATTATATAAGGTAGGGGTAGGCTCTATAAACAGAATCTGCGGTAGAGTAAACATCAGAAACCTCAAAACTGATTTACAGAACCTGCCTGTAAAGTACGGATATAATTGTCTAACATCCTTTTCCGTCAATGCTGCACGAAGCACCTTCCTCAGGTTCCTCCTCAGGTAGTATCTGTGGCATGTCCTTGATTATTTCCATTGCCTTATCCAAGGAAAAGACAATGTTTCCGTCTTCAAACACGAAGCATGGTATTCCTATTGTTCCGCGCTGGCGTACCCGTTCAAAGGCAGGGTTGTTGTCGCGGAGAGATAGAAACATTTTCAGGTTTCTTGCCTGCTCTCCGATGTCGGTCAGCAGAAAGCGCGGGTCGTCCTTTAGCAGTTGCTTGACCGCCGTGCAGTCGGGGCATGTTTGCATTACGTAGACTTTGATCATAGTTGTATGGTTTTTCTTATTTGACAAAAACAGGTTCTGCAATAGATTCATCCGGCCACTTGGGCAGATATAGCAATGCCGAAGGTTTGCCACCCATTCCCTGCCAGTCAATCTTTCTGAGGAAAGAGAAGTCGGGAGGCCCGAATTCGAACGAACGTCCGTACAGCAATACGGCACCACGCAGAGGGTCGTGTTTCCACAGTCCTCCGCCTCCCGTACCGTCTTCTCCGTACGACAGGAGATCGTGATGCAGATAGACTCTCCCGAACTTCAGTACGCCGTCCTGTGTTATGATGAATTTCTGATACATGGCAGTGTCTGTATTCAAATCAGGTACTTGTTCTCCTTGCGCAGGGAGAAATTCTCTGCCAGCAGTGGTGCGAAAGGAGTGGGGTAGGTGCGGGCATTAGCCGGACAGCCTTTCACGCAGGCACAGCATTTGATACATAGTGAGGCATCCGTTTCCTGCGGGTTGCTCCTGCTGATTGCCGATGTGGGGCACAAGTCGGCGCATGTACCGCATGCATTGCACAGCGAGGTGTCGGCAAGCGGAGATGCAGGCATAGGCACTCCCGACTGCATCCAGGTCATTACGGTTTGCTTGAAGTGCATCATTGTCCCGGCATCCTGATGGGGCTGTTCTATGGCACTGGCATCTATGGTCTCAGCGATTCGGCCTTCATTCCATTTCTTGGCTATCTCCTGTCCGAACTGTTCTGCAAACAGGATGTCAGCGGCATCAGGTCTGCCCACGGCAATGGGTGTCTGCTCTGTGGAATAGGAATGTTCTCCAATGAATGTTGCCGCCGCCATTGTCCGGACCCCCCTTTCGGTGAGGAAGGAAGATAGTTCTTCAAGCGCCTGTTCGTAATGACGGTTCCCGTAAACCACAACGGGCACGGCAGGTGTGTCGTTGCCACGTATAGCATCCAGGCGTTGCATTGCGGTTGGGGCTACATGTCCTCCATATACGGGAACGCAGACAAGTAGTAACTGGTCGGAATTGAAATTCAGATTAACAGAAGTCTGACGGGTAATGTCCGTGAAATGCATATCCTGTCCGCCTATTCCTTTTGCTATCCCTTCGGCTACCCGACGGGATGTGCCGGTAGGGGAAAATGTAAGTATGTGCAGTTCCATCTTCTTCATTTTGTTTTTTACAAACGTAAAGATACGTGTTTCATTTCATTTTGCCAAGTCCTTGCTGGATAATTGATGCGTATGTGTAAGGATTTCCCATGAATTTGCCACCTATATGATGTTTTTGCCAAAATAAAGCCAGCATACTGATGATGCTATCATTGTATTTCGTATCTTTGCACTAAAGACAAGACACAGTTATCGGATGATACACCTCAGGGACATCAACAAGACATACTTCGGAGCACAGCCCCTGCATGTGCTCAAGGGCATAAACCTGGACGTCGGGGAGGGAGAGTTCGTCTCCATAATGGGACAATCCGGTTCGGGCAAGTCCACCCTGCTCAATATATTGGGCATACTGGACAATTACGACTCGGGCGAATACACTCTGGCAGGCACAAGGATATGGAACCTGTCCGAATCCAAGGCGGCGTATTACCGCAACAGGATGATAGGCTTCATATTCCAGTCCTTCAACCTGATCGGTTTCAAGAATGCGGTGGAGAACGTGGAACTGCCCCTTTACTATCAGGGTGTCGGGCGCAAGGAAAGGCACCGTATGGCCATGGAGTATCTGGACCGTCTCGGCCTGGCACAGTGGGCGGAGCATTACCCCAACGAGATGTCCGGCGGACAGAAGCAGCGTGTGGCAATAGCGCGTGCCCTGATAACCAAACCCAAGATAATCCTGGCAGACGAACCTACAGGTGCCCTTGACTCCAAGACCAGTGTGGAGGTGATGCAGTTGCTGAAGGAACTGAACCGCGAGCAGGGCATGACCATAGTGGTGGTTACGCACGAAAGCGGTGTGGCCAACGAGACAAACAAGATCATCCGGATACAGGACGGCATAATAGGCAACATAGAGATAAACGGGGAGCACAACGCATCGCCCTTCGGCATAAACGGATACATGAAATGATAGAACTCCTGAAGGAAATATGGACAACGGTGAGTCACAACAAGTTGCGCACCGCACTGACAGGATTTGCCGTGGGATGGGGAATCTTCATCCTCATCTTCCTTCTAGGGGCAGGCAACGGACTTATAAACGCACAGATGAAGCAGTCTGAGCGTTTCCTTGCCAACTCTATGGTAGTCTTCGGCGGATGGACCACAAAGCCTTACAATGGATTTGAACGCGGACGCAACATAAGGTTAGACAACAAGGACCTGCTTACAACAGCTAACAGTTTCACAGAAAACATAAAGCAGACAGGTGCCGCAGTCTGGAGGGGAGGGGCAACCTTCAGTCTTAAGGCCAACTATGTGGCGGCACAGAACATATGTGGCGCATATCCGGTGAAGGCAAGGATAGACAAACTCGAAATGGTCCATGGCAGGTTCATCAACGACATAGATATCCGAGAGAAGCGCAAGGTGATAATTCTCACCCAGACCCAGGCAAAGGAACTTGCCAGAGACATGGCCTCCCTGCCGGGAAAGTACATAAAGGTAAACGACATAATGTTCCTTGTGGTGGGTATATGCAAGGATGACAGTTCCGACGAGAACAATACAGCCTTTGCCCCTTTCACAATAATATCTACGATATACAATTACGGGCACAGGGTAGACAGGCTGGAGTTTACCTTCACCGGTGTTTCCACCCAGGAGGAAAGCGATGCCTTTGAAGACAGATACCGCTCGCGCATAAATTCCAATCACGATGCCGCCCCTGACGATGATGGTGCCGTGTGGATATGGAACAGGCTTGCCCAAAGCATACAGATGAATGCCGGTCTTGCCATACTGCGCACAGCACTCTGGATAGTGGGCCTGTTTACATTGCTGAGCGGTGTTGTGGGCGTAAGCAATATCATGCTCATTACGGTGAAGGAGCGTACCCGGGAAATTGGCATACGCAAAGCCTTGGGGGCTGGCACGTGGTCAATACTGAGGATGATTATCGTGGAGAGCGTCGTAATAACGACATTCTTCGGCTACATAGGCATGCTTTGTGGTGTGTTGGCAAACGAGTACATGAATGCCACCATAGGCAAGGAAGTGGTAGACACCGGCATATTCCAGGCAACCATGTTCCTCAATCCCACCGTGGGGCTGGACGTGTGCATACAGGCAACCATGGTGATGATAATAGCAGGTACCGTGGCAGGTCTGATACCTGCCCTCAAGGCAGCAAGGGTAAGGCCCATAGTGGCTCTAAATGCGAAATAATGTCATAAGCAATTACAGATGACCGAATTCATTAGAGAAATACTCGATACCATCTCTCGCAACAGAAGCCGCAGCCTGCTTACGGGGTTCGGTGTCTTTTGGGGGATATTCATACTTGTATGCCTCATAGGAAGCACACATGGCCTTAAGGAATTGCTGCAGAACAACTTCAGCAATTTCGCCACCAATTCCGCCATGGTATGGTCAAGGCCCACAACCAAGATCTACAAGGGATTCCAGAAGGGAAGGGTATGGCAGATGAACAATTCGGATGTGGCACGCCTGCGCAACAACATTCCAGAATTGGATGTCGTTACACCTATGCTGTCAGGAGGCTCAAAGTTGGCCGTAAACGGCGAAAACAATTATACTGCCAATGTCAGCGGCACCACCGAGGAGTACCAAAAGGTATGCACACCGGAAATGCGCTATGGCCGGCACCTGAACGTTATGGACATCAAGCAGGGACGCAAGGTGTGCGTGATAGGCAGGCAGGTGTACGAAAACCTGTTTCCGGAAGGCGACGACCCTCTGGGCAAGAGTGTACGCATAGACTCCACCTACTATAGTGTCGTTGGAGTAGATTTCAATCCGGGAAACTTCTCCATAGGAGGCAGGACGGACGAAAGCATACTGATACCCATCAGTGTGATGCAACGTGTTTACAATCTCGGCAATGAGGTCCACCTGATAGCAATGACAGCCAAGGACGGGATAAAGATGGGAATGCTGACATCACGCATACGCCAGACAATAGCAAGTCGGCACCTTATCAGCCCGGAGGATGAACAGGCCATATCAGTTTTCAACACCGAGGTGCTCTTCGGCATACTGGACAGCCTGTTCCGCGGCGTCACCTTCCTCAGTTGGCTCGTGGGCATAGGCACTCTGCTGGCAGGAGCCATAGGAGTGAGCAATATCATGATGGTGACGGTAAAGGAGAGGACCGTGGAGATAGGCATACGTCGTGCCATAGGTGCCACCCCAAGGATGATACTGACACAGATAATATGCGAAAGCATCCTTCTTACTGCGGTAGCGGGTATGATGGGCATACTTCTGGCCGTGTCTGTGCTACAAATGGTGGAACTTGCCAATACGGAGAACGGAGTTGCATCTGCCCATTTCCAGGTGGACTTCTGGACAGCAATCATAGCAACCCTGCTGCTGTGCCTGTTGGGCGGACTGGCCGGTATGGCACCGGCCCTGAGGGCTATGGCCATAAAGCCGGTAGATGCCATGAGGGACGAATAGGAAATATAAGTAACACAACAACTGACATATATGAAGAAGTACTCAAAACTGTTTTTTGCCGCCTTGGCACTGTTAGTGTTTATCGGCACATTTGTTTTCCTGTGGCAGAAATCGCTCCCGCAGGAGATAAAGTACAATGAATTCACGCCTACGAAGGAAAATATCGTCAAGAGCACCATCATTACGGGCAGGATCGAACCTCGTGATGAGGTAAATGTGAAACCGCAGATAAGCGGTATCATCTCAGAGATATATAAGGAAGCCGGAGAATATGTCCAGGCAGGAGAAGTCATAGCAAAGGTGAAGGTGATACCGGAAATGAACCAACTCACCGCGGCACAGAGCCGTGTGCGTCTGGCTGAAATAAACATGAACCAGATAAAGACAGACTACGAGCGCTACAAGCGACTTTACGACAAGGAACTGATCAGTGCATCGGAATACGAGAAGATACGCCAGCAATACAATCAGGCTATTGAAGAAAAGGGAGCTGCAGAAGATGCCTTGCTTGTAGTAAGCGAGGGTGTCTCACGAAGCAATGCCAATGCCAGCAGCACCTTGATACGCTCCACCATTTCGGGTCTGATACTCGACGTACCGGTAAAGGTGGGTAACTCTGTCATCCTGAGCAACACCTTCAACGACGGTACCACCATTGCCAGCGTGGCAAACATGAACGACTTGATTTTCCGTGGTAATATAGACGAGAGCGAAGTTGGACGTATCCATGCCGGCATGCCCATGAACATAACCATAGGTGCATTGCAGGACCTTAATTTTGATGCCGTATTGGAATACATTTCTCCCAAGGCAGTGCAGAGCAACGGTGCCAACCAATTCGAGATTAAGGCGTCAGTGACTATAAAGGACAGCGTGCAGATGCGTTCCGGTTATAGTGCCAATGCTGAGATTGTCCTAGCCGAGGCTAAGGATGTCCTCTGTGTACCTGAAAGTGCAATAGAGTTCGAAGACGACTCAACATTTGTGTACGTGGTGCAGGGGGACGAGGACAAGAAGACATACGTACGCATGCATGTGGAGACTGGTCTTAGCGATGGCGTGAAGATAGAGATCAAAAATGGCATTTCGGCGAAGGACATTATCCGAGGTCCGCAGATAATAGAGTAGCAAAAGTGAAAGAGGTAATGCTTTGAGATTTCAGCATACCTTATAATATTCGCTCGTCATTATCTTATTGCCCAGGTTTTCGGTTAGCGAATAGTTCTATCTTGTCTTAATCATCAAATTTTACCCAAGATACGGTCCATAACCCAATTGATACTTGTAGCAGAGATACAATCGGAGGTGCAGGTTCCACTTCCTTGTAGGTGTCTTACTACTTGACGGATAAGTGGCAATTGAACATGTTGGGGATTTGGAACTGTAAATTCCTGATGTCCATTACTGGTTTGAAGTACAATGGGACTATATGTAAAAACAGAGAAGCATATGCGTCCCTTTTCACCGATAAGTTCTATTTGGTCGGTACGTGCACTTTCATGCCCAACAAAGCACCAACTTCCACTTCCCGGCATGCCGTCCTGAAAGGCAAATGATGCAGAAACCGTGTCTTCTGTCTGATACAGCCCGCCACGATTGGCATGGAAACCACTGACGTGTACTATGGGACCAAAGAATTCCTGCAGCAAATCTATCTGATGTGGTGCAAGGTCATAGAAATAGCCTCCTCCAGCGATGTCACGCTGTACTCTCCATGGGAGGTTGGTGCTGTTGTAGTCAAGGTCACGTGGTGGAACGGAGAAACGTATTTGTACATTGACAATTTTGCCAATGGCACCTTCCGAGATTAAATCACGAACCTTATTGAAATACGGCATGCACCGACGGTAATAGGCAACGAAACATGGTATGCCTGTCTGGGCACTAATGCGCATGACGCGCTGGCAATCCATGTACGATGCCGCCAAGGGTTTTTCCACATACACTGGCTTTCCTGCCTTCATGGCCATAATGGCATAGGTGGCATGAGACGAGGGTGGGGTGGCAATATAAACGGCATTTACCTGAGGGTCATTTATGAGTGATTGGGCATCAGTGTAGTAACGTGGTATGTTGTGACGCTCTGCATAGGATGCCGCCTTATCCTTGCTTCTGGACATTACTGCCACCACGGAACTACCTTCTATCATGTTGAAGGCGGGTCCACTTTTACGTTCTGTAACCTCACCACAACCGATAAATCCCCAGTAAATGTTTTTCATATCTTGCTTAATTAAAGAAGTTCCACGAAAGTCCAAAATTTATTGTCATCGGATTCATTGGCATATGCGGAGCAAGGAACATGTTGCCAGAACCTGCGTTTACATGTGCTACATTAACGTATATTCGGCAGTGTTTTAGATGCAGGTTTCCATAAACATTGACAATCGGGTATTTTCCTATTGTTATACGTGCATGATTGGCATCCTGAACGGCAAACATACCAGAGGGGGCGAAATAGTCTGGTGCATAATATCCAGTAAAGAAACGTATGTCGCCTCCTATCTGTACACGAAGAACTTTGGCTATCCGGAAATGCAGATAGAGGTTTGAGTATATGTTTATTGCCGGTAAAGGTAGAACATCTTTGTTCGTGCTATGCTGGAATGTCACTTCATTCTCCCATCCTAAAATTTTCCATACTAGGTCCTGAGAAATGGACGCGGTGAACACCTGCACACTGGTGTCACTCTGCCGTACACTGACACTGTGGGTGTAGTCTCCAGGAATGACACTTCCTTCGAGAGCACTTGGCTTGAGGGTGTTATCCATGGCCAGATAGGTGTAATTTGTAAGGTTCTCCCAACCGAAACGCAGTCTTGTACGTGTACGGCTATATTTGATTTCACCTTGCAAGCCGGTTCGGAACTGGCGTGAGAGGTCGTTATTGTTCCAGTTGATGTATGTGTTGCGGTAATTACGGAGCAGATAAGTCGGCTTCTGGTTCTGTATATTGGCACGGACAATCAGTGTTGCAGAGTCACGTTTGCCCAAACGGAAATTCAAGTCGCCTTCTGCCTGAATGTTGAAGTCACCTACATTAGTTCCTACGAGACAGAACTCGCCACTGGCATTGTAGTGCAATGTGCGTCCTTGCGACTTTCGTATTTCAGCTCCGATTAGCACTTCGTGCTCGCTTTCACTTGTCTGGATGGTTGTGTCTGGCAAGTGGGTCGGAAGACCATAACGCCTGTATTCATGAGTGGCAAAGAACGTAAGGCCCATTTTAACCCATTTCCTGAAACCTTCGTTCATGGCCAGGCCGACGGTATTGCGTATGCTCATTGCTGAAGCAATGTCCGTTATGTCACCATTAGATTCCCAATACCTGTGAGTATAGTATCCGGAGTTATTTCCTTGGTCCATGAAAGTGTGTTCCAGATTCCGCATCTGAAAAGTATGTATAACACTTGCTACAGGAACAAACTCAGTTGGCTTTACCAACTCACGTTCCCACTTTGTACGTAATGAATCTATCGCTAATTGGCGTGCCACGCTGTCGGCGGAAAGTTGCACACGGACGGAGTCATCAAGTGTATAAAGTAGTTCTGAGTCTGTGGGGGGCTGTGGTTTCAAGGAATCCGGAACCTCAATCTCGCGGTCATAGCCCATATTATATCGATGAGTCAGGTAATACGTTTGGTCGTCATTCCTGTTCCATGTGGAGTTGAGGTTTACGGGTATGTCCTTGGTGCCGAACTTCTGTTGGTATTTCCATGGTTCCGTTATGTAGGAGTCTTCCACCAATCCACCGTTCTCTGCATTCTTCATGTGGTTAGCATTGATGTAAGCATGCATGTTATACCGCTCACCAAGATAATAACCGTAGACAATACCTCCAAATTGACTGTTTTGTTGGTTGGAGTAGTAACCGCGTGCATAGTTATAATCAAGACGGAATCCTATGCCCGAAATTTTATTTATGTTAGTTGCAAAATTTCCTCTGACTCTGTCTTCACCGTTTTGTTTTGTTCCGCATGAATGATAGGCTATGTTGGTTATCGGACTTTTAGTGTTAGTAAAAAGGAATTTGGCAACCCCTTCGTGAAAATAATCCAGCGGAGACAGGAAAATGAAGTCGCGTTCCTCTTTCCTGTCCATGAATATACGTGAAAGACGTGCAGATCCCGTATTACCTGTATGAGAATAAGAACCGGTCATGCCGTCCTGTAACTTCCAGTTCTGGAAATTGTGTACGGCAGTATCGGTGTTCTCTGTTGGGATTACGGTACCCAAACGTTTGTCTATCTTCCATTGGAACACCCCCATGGGCAAGGGTTTGATTTTTCCTCGTGTCGTGTCTCGTCCCCATGAGGTAGATTTCTTGCTATCCAGATTTTGGAAATTACTTTCCATGTCGTCTGTTAGATAGTCATCGCTCTGACACGATACAGAAAAGCGGGCCCACGAAGGTAGGCCCACTATAAACGTCAATGTCAGTATTGTCAGTATCTTTCTCAATTTATTATAGCGTATTAGTTGAGAATGCTGTTCTTATCTTACTATTCTTATGATGATTTCCACCAACTTGAATGCCATAGCAATGCCAACCAGTGTTATGCCGTTGATGTGGTTCTCTTCTCCGGAGAAGTAGGTGACGACACCGCATACGGCCAATATAAGGAAAACGTTATTCAGGATTCGGCGTGCACGATCTTTCCAATTGCCAGAACCGTTGCGCTTTGCCCTGATTCGTTCTACTTGTTCTTCCAAACTCAGTTCTTCCTTTGCCATGATAAATTTGCTTATTCAACGACGAACTGGCGCTTCTGCACCTTGGTTTCCTGTTGTTTTGACTTTTCCTCCCTGACCTTCTCTTCAAACATGTCCATGGCATTCTCGAAGATTTCATTTACGCGGTCTATGGTCTTGCGACGGAACTTGCCGCTTCCAGAGAGAACCTTTGTCCCCTTCTTGTTTAGAGCATGTTCATCGGTAATCCACTCTTCTGCGCGGTAGATTTCTCCACCCGTACCTGTAGGTTTGTTCTCATGCCACTCTTCGCCATAAAGGTATGACACCTGGGTTACAGTGATTTTCACGGCACCCTGACCGGTGGTTACGTTTATCTGATAGCGAAAACGTGTCTGGTCAAGAGACAGGAATTTCTTGCTGAATACCATCCACTCTTCTACTCGTGCGGCTATTACGCCATCTTCCTTTCCCTCGCTGAGCATGCGGGTCCATGCATCCTCGATGCCCTTTACTACAAGGTTGTCCTTCACGTAGAACAGCATATTCTCGTACAACTGTGCATCGGTTTGGCCGGGTACACGGAATGTCTTGCTGAAGGTAACAATACCGTTCTCCACAGGTACAGCTCCTTTAAGGTACTTGGGGGCATTCTTGTCTTCCTTTACCTTCTGAGCCATTGCCACAACAGGCATAAGGAGCAGCAATATCAGAATAATTTTTTTCATAGCAATGTATCTTTTAGGTCTTAATGTTGTTTTTGTTTGCTTATGTTTCCAAATGCAAACTTACAACAAATATTTGACATATTGCATGCTTTAAGTCGTTTTTTACTTCTTTTAAGCAAATCTACTCGTATCGTATTGCCTCGATAGGATCCATACGTGCTGCCTTTCGTGCCGGCAGATAACCGAAGAATATGCCTATGAAGGCACAGACTCCGAAACTCAGCCATACCGACCACAGGGGCACGCTGCATGGCATCATCAGGAATGTCTTGGCGGCAAACGAACCTCCATATCCCAATGCCACACCCAGGAATGCACCGGTCAAGGAAATCATGATGCTTTCAATGAGGAACTGCAGCATGATGTCCAGTCCGCTGGCTCCTACGCTCATGCGCAGGCCTATTTCCTTGGTGCGCTCCGTCACGCTCACCAGCATGATGTTCATGATGCCGATACCGGCCACCAGCAGGGAGAATGCCGCAGCCACCACCAGGATCAAGGTGATGCCGTCCATGGTGGAGGACATGGTGTCCATCATTTCCTGTTGCGAGCGGATGGTGAAGTTGTCTTCATCGCCTTCCTTTATCTTATGGCTTCTGCGCAGGATTTCCTTCAACTCTTCAATGGCGGCTTCGGACATTTCCTCGCTAAGGGCACTTACTGCTATAGAAGAATACCAGGTCTGTGCCGCCACGCGTTTCATCACTGTGGTGTTGGGAGCTATGAGCAGGTTGTCCTGGTCCATGCCCCAGTTGTTGTAACCCTTTGATTTCAGTATGCCCACGATACGGAAAGGAATGTTCTTGAAACGTATGTTCTTGCCTATGCAGTTGTAGTTCTTGTCGCCGAAGAGTTGTTCCACTACTGTAGTTCCCACCAGGCATACCTTAGCATTCTTTATACAGTCTTCCTCGGTAAAGCAGTCTCCTTCTGCCAGCTCCCACTTCTTGATTTCCAGATAGTCGGGACTCTCGCCATAGAGTGTGGCTGTCGTGTTCTTGTTTCCATAGATGACCTGTCCGCTTGCGCTCACTTCGGCAGAGACGTATGTTATCAGCGTTGCCTCTCTTTTGATGGCTTCCACGTCCTCTTCCTTCAGTGTCTGCATGCTGGCCGGGTCAGGGCGTGCACCGGCAAAGCGTCTTTCGGCACCAGGACGTATCGTTAGCAGGTTAGTTCCCATCTTGCTGAGTTCTGCCTTTACGTTCTCCTTGGAGCCTTGGCCGATGGCCATCATTATGATAACGGCGGCAACACCTATTATTATACCCAGCATGCTCAGGAAAGAACGGAACTTGTTGCTGAGTATGGCGCGTATTGCCACTTTTAATAGATTCAGATAACTCATTGTAGTTTCTTCTGTTTATGTTGGAGGGTTAGTCGTCCTGGGGTAAAGGCAACGCATCAAGCGCATCCTTGGCACTGAGGATGTTATCGTTCATGACATCGGAACGTATCTTACCGTCACGTAGCATGATGTTGCGGCTCGAGTACTGTGCTATTTCCGGGTTGTGGGTTACAAAGATTATCGTACGCCCCTGGCGGTGCAGTTCCTGGAAAAGGCAGAGGATTTCAAACGAAGTCCTTGTGTCCAGATTACCTGTTGCCTCGTCGGCAAGTATCACGGCAGGATTGTTTACCAGGGCACGTGCTATGGCAACTCTCTGCATCTGTCCGCCCGACATCTGGTTGGACTTGTGTTCCAGACGGTCGCCCAGCCCCACTTGTTGTAATGCCTTTACCGCAGCCTCGCGGCGTTGGCGCGAGTTGTAGTTCTTGTTGTACATCAGAGGCAGTTCCACGTTCTCCACGGCTGTGGTCTTGGCCAGCAGATTGTAGTTTTGGAATATGAATCCTATCTTTCTGTTCCTGAGTACAGCCCTTTCCCTGCGCTTCATTTTCCTTACGGGTACTCCATCAAGGAAGTATTCGCCGCTGCTTGGTGTGTCCAGGCATCCCAGTTGATTCAGCAATGTAGACTTGCCGGAACCCGATGTTCCCATGATGGTTACGAATTCACCTTCGTGAATCTTGAACGACACGCCTCTGAGAGCCCTTACTATTTCGCTACCCACGTGGAAATCGCGCTTCACGTTCTGCAATTCAATGATGCACTTGCGGCCGTGTTCGTCCACGTTGGTGTTTTCTTTGAATTCAGCCATAATATTTGTGTTATGTCAGTATGGTGTCTGGCTACTTTACTTCTTTGCGTTCTTGTTGTTGTTGTTGTTGCGACGTCCGGGCATGAATGGGTTCTGTGTCTGCTGTTGCTCCACCTCTGGCATCTGCGCACGCAGGTCGGTCACCACCATGTCACCGGGTTTCAGTCCACTCTTCACTTCGGTGAGCATGCCGTTTGTCATACCTGTCTCCACGGGCACTGCCTTGTAGACATTGCCGTTGCGCATCCATACCTTGCTCTTCCCCTGGCAATCCTCAATAGTCTCTCCGTCGTTCAACATCATTTCGCGGGGAGTAAAGCGAAGGGCCTTGGAGGGAACGGTAACCACGTCCTTCACTTCCATCGTGAATATTGTCACGTTGGCAGTAAGTCCGGGTTTCAGTTTCAGATCGTCATTGGGAGCGGATATTACCACCTCGTAGGTGACTACGTTGCTTTCTGTCGTTGCCTCCTGGCGAACTTGTTGGACGTTACCGTCGAACACTATGCTGGGGAAGGCATCCACGGTGAAACTTACACGCTGTCCTTCGCGCACCTCGCCTATGTCGGCTTCATCCACGTCGGCAATCACGCGCATCTGTGTCAGGTCCTGTGCTATGTTGAACAGGGTGGGGGTGTTGAAACTTGAAGCCACGGTCTGTCCCTCTTCCACTTCCTTGCTAAGTACCACGCCGTCTATGGGGCTGGTAATGGTGGCGTATCCCAGGTTTGTGCGGGCCTTCTTGACGTTCTCCCTGCGCTGGGTAACGGTCTGTTCCGACTGGCTGTATGAAAGGCGGGCCTTCTCGTAATCGTTGGCAGATACCAGTCCCTTGTCGTACAGGTTTCTGTATCTCTCGTGATTTGTCTTCTGATACTCGTAGTCGCTTTCTGCACTGCGCAACTGAGCAGTGGCGCTCTCCAGTTCGGAAATCAGGTTTGTGCGGTCAAGTTCGGCTATCACCTGTCCTGCCTTGACAACACTGTTGTAGTCAACGTAGAGCTTGCTTACGATACCAGACACCTGTGTACCCACCTGCACGCTGGTCACGGGTTCTATGGTACCAGTAGCGGTGACGCTTGTGGTGATGTCGCCACGAGTCACCTCGCCCTCGGTGTATTCGAATTTAGGTCCGCTCTTGCACGCAGAGAGCATGGCAACGGCGCACATATATGCGATGAAAGTCTTTTTCATATCTGTTCTTTATGTTTTTTATGTCTTTATGTGTGTTGAGTTAGTGGAGTGGTGTGCTGGAGGCTTAGAGAGTCAGTTCCTCACCCTGGTAGAACTTCAGCAGCTGCAGGTTGAGCAGGAAAGTGTACTTGCTCTGCAGCTTGTCCTGTTCGGCCGAGAGCATGTTGTCGCGGCTCTGCAGCACGTCCACCACGGTCTTCAGCCCGTTCTTGAATTGCTCGTCCACCAGTTCGAAACTGGTCTTCTGGCTCTGGCACTTTGTCTGTGCGGCAACGAACCTTGCCTGTCCGCTCACGGCGTTCAGGTGGAACTGCTGTATGCTGCTGGACAGGCTGTTCTTCTTGTCCTCCAGGTCCAGCTGTGCGGTGGTCTTCTGCAAGAGCGCCTTCTGCTTGTTGGTGCTTGTGCGTCGCTGGTCCCAGATGGGCACGCTCAGGCTCACCGAGGCGCTCATGTTCAGGTTGTTCTTCATCTGTTTGCCCACCTCGCTTGAACTTGCCGTGTTGTGGCTGTCCGAGATGCCTGCATTCAGGCCTATGGTGGGGTAGTAGCCGCGCTTGGCAATGTTGTACTGCAGTTCGGCACTCTCTATGCTCTTTTCTGCGCTGCGAATCTCGGGGCGTGAGAGCAGTGCCTGGGCATACACTGCCTCGGCTGCTGGGATTATCTCTGCCGAGATGGTCTCGTCCGCCGGCACCTCGCCCGTCACGTCAAACTCGGTGCTCATGTCCAGTTGCAGGAGGTTCTTCAGCTGGCGCTTGAAGTTCTGCACCTGTGTGCCGCTGTTCACCACATCGTACTGTGCACTGCCCAGCTGTGCCTCCAGCTGTGCCAGGTCGGCCTTGGACATCTGTCCCTCCTTGTAGAGTTCCACGCCACGGTCGTACTGCTCCTTGGCGGTCTTGGCCAGCGACTGGTTCACCTTCTGAGCCTCCAGGGTGTACATGATCTGCACGTAGAGTTGCACTATCTGCTCCTGGATGTTCAGTTCGCTCGTTTCAGTGTTCAGTTCGATAATCTCGTTTGCCACCTCCTGCGCCTTCACGTTCTTGTGGTTGATGCCGCCGTTCCACACCGTCCAGTTCATGTTTATGCCATACGAACTGCTCACGGTGGTGTTGGGCGTAGTCACGATCTCGCCGTCCACGTCGCGGTAGGTGTCGGCATCCTGTCCCGGTCGGTAGCTGACGCCATGGTTGGTGCTGAAACTGAGCGAGGGCCACAGTACGCTCTTGTTTTGCTTCAGAGTAGCCTCGCCGCTTTCCTCGCTGACACGGTTCTTGCGGATGGTGATGTTGTTTTGCAACGCATGCTGGATGCAGTCGCGCAAGGTCCAAGGCTCTGCCCATGCTCCCATGGAGCAGAGCAGCGAAATGCCTAAAAGTGTTTTGCGTAACATTGTATCTGTTTGTTTTATGGTTTTATCAGTTTTTTTCTCGTGGGATAATCGGTGCAAAGATATTAAAAAAAATACGACTTTGCCTCTCTATTTATATTAAATAGTGTGTAATCCCCTATATTTGTTTGCCGCCATTGTCCGCAGGGTGGGGTGGTGGCGCGTCTTTTTAGACAGCCAATGGGTGGCTTGGTTTAATGTCTCAACTCAATATCACTTGCAGAAGCACGCTCCTCTTGTCTTTGATGTGGTGCGAAAAATGTTTACACCACCAAGTGTGTCTTTTCCGGACTTCGGGGACGATGTGTTGTTGGCGGACGGGCGACGTGTCAAACCAAGGCTGTCTTCACTTTGTTGGCAGAGTCACGACACGATGTCCTTTCCTCTGCGATACGAGGCCCCGGGCAACATGTCGGGTGGCGTGTCGCGCGGGCATCATTCACTTTGTATGTGCCTGATTTGTAGTAACATAGCAAAGTTATTGCAAGGCGCAGCCATTGCCCCAGATCCAACTCTTTGCCTAACAAACGCCCGTGGCAGGGGAGTCTTACGGATGAAGTGGGAAGTTGAAAAATATTAACACCCGCCAAACCATGTCCATGCATGCACGAATAAATTAACTGAAAACTGAGCTAACTGAGTCGTCCCCGTCAGTCGACACATAGCTCAGTTAGCTCAGTTTCAGTTATTATTTTTCGCAATCACCCTGCCCCTGCTCCTGCAAAGAAATTTTATATTATATATAAATATATATAATATAACTAATTATTTAGTAAATATCATCCTTTCATCTTCTTCTCCTCCATCTCCTCGCTCGATGCCTCCAAAGGTGCCTTGCGAAATAAATTAACCGAAACTGAGCTAACTGAGCTATTGAACGGAAAAACTGAGAGGGTAAAAATTCTGCAAAAATAAATGGCAAAACACTTGACAAAGCCGAAAAAATGTTGTATCTTTGCAAGTGGAAATTCGAAGGAAGAAAGACTCTGCCGAAGACCTCCGCTTTACACGTGGAGGACAGAAAACAGAAGAATAATTTTACCGAAGAAGAGTTAAGTATCACCAGCACTTCAGCACTCTCTTTTCTCCCCTTACCGTTATCATTTCCCTGGCAGACAGGTGGCCTTCACCAGCCCTTGTCATATCCCGTGCCGTAGCCATGCGGCATGCTGGAGCTCTGCCTGTGCTCTATGGACTTCTTGTCCCATGGGGAAGGGGATTGTTGCGCCCCAGCAGAGCGTGCTCCTGTGCCAAGCGTCCCCAGCACGTATCAAAGAGAACCAACAGTAAAACCAACCTTAAAACTTCAAATCAGCTATGAACAATCCAAACACCAGTTCCACCACCCTGGCAGAAGCCGTGCCAGTAAAGTTCCCAACACACTACACCCTTTCCGGCCAAGACGGAAGCATAGAGATTCCCTACCTCCCCATGGGCGAATGCTGCACCAGCATAGTTCGCGAGCTGGAGCGACAGATGGGAGGGGCGCCAGAGCCGGGCATGCGCTCCAACTTCATCTTCTGCATGGCATGCCACCTGCGCCATGTGTGCGACGACAATGCCGAGTGGATAGCCGGGATAATGCCCACCTACGGACAGGAGCACGACAAGTGGCTGGGCGATATACGCCAGGCATGCAACCGCAACCAGAAGCCCGAGATGTCGCGCATCATGCAAAAGACCCTGGAGGCCTGCAAGATGGATATGCTCGTGGAAATGGGTGCCCAGGAGTGCAGCATGCCTCCCGCCATGCCCAAGAGGCTGCCGCCGCTCATCAAGCTCCTCACCAGCCGCACGCCCGACATATACAAGCCCGCCGTGGCGCATGCCGTATTCCCCGCCTTGGCTTCCTACTTGTGGAGGACACGCTTCCGATATGTGGACAACACCCTGCACGAGGCCACGCTCATGAACGTGCTCATGGCTCCCACCGGAGCGGGCAAGAGCTGCATCTCGGAACCCATCAACCGTATTCTCAAAAACATGCGCGAGCGTGACCGCGAGAACCTCCGTCGCGAAAGGGAGTGGAAGCAGCTTGTGCAGGCAAAGGGTGCCAACAAGGACAAGCCTCAGCGCCCCGAGGGGCTCGTCATCCAGGAGATAGACCCCGATATGACCAACGCTGCCTTTGTTCAGCGCCTGGCAGATGCCGAAGAGCGTTTCCTCTACACGAAGATGAACGAGATTGACCAGTTCGATGCACTGAAGACCTCCAACCGTAGCAAGGCGCAGTTCCAGATCATGTGCCTGGCATTCGACCACGGCAACACCTACGGACAGACGCGTGTGGGGTGCGGCTCGGTGAGCGAGCGAGTGAGCATACGCTTCAACTGGAACGCCTCCACCACCATACAGAAGGGGCGCAAGTACTTCAACCAGGTGCTGACCGACGGTCCCGTCAGCCGCATAAACTTCTGCACCATACCCGAGCGCGAGATAGGTGCCGACATGCCGGTCTTTGGCACCTACGATGCCGAGTTCGACGAGCAGCTGCGCCCCTACATAGAGCGCCTGGAGAAGGCACGGGGGCTGGTAACCTGCCCCAAGGCAGAGGCTCTCTCCAAACGCCTCATCGAGGGCTGTGCCGACTTTGCCGTGCTCTCCGGGAGCCGTTCCTACGAGAACCTCTCCTTCCGTGCCAACGTAATTGCCTATCTCAAGGCCATGGTCCTCTACATAGCTGGAGGGGAGAAGTGGGACAAGACCCTGGAGGACTTCATCACCTGGTCGCTGCACTACGACCTCTGGTGCAAGATGAACTTCTTTGCCAACGACATGGACGAGGCCGAGATAGCCATGCGCCGACAAGGCCACCGCGGACCCCAGAACATGCTCGACATGCTCCCCGACGAGTTCACACGCGAAGAAGTGCACCTCCTGCGCCAGAGCCAGGGCATCACCACCGGCTCCACCTCCAAGATGCTCAGCAACTGGAAACACCGCGGCTACATCACCCTCTTCTCCAACTCACTCCCCGGCTCCGGCGAAGAGCTCTACCGCAAGACAAGCCTCTACCTGAAGCGATAAGCAAAGGGCAATCCCATCCGCTCATCCGTTAAGAAATATTGGTTCATAGCTCCCCCAGCGCACCCTCATCCGCCACCTCCATGGAGATAGAGGGTGCGCTTTTTAGTTTTCCGTTCGATAGCTCAGTTAGCTCAGTTTCAGTAATTTTTTTGCCACCCCATACAATCAAAAGTATTCGTGCCGTTCAAAAAGTTCAATATTTTTTGTTTATTCAATCATTATCATGTATCTTTGCAAGGATAAATACATTTAAATAAGTTTACGTATGTTCAGTGGAATAGTAGAAGATACCGCCAAGGTGGTACGCATAGAGCACGACCAGGACAATGTGCATCTTACCCTTTCATGCTCCTTCGTAGAGGAGTTGAGTATTGACCAGAGCGTGGCGCACAATGGAGTCTGCCTCACCGTGGTGAGCCTTCAGGACGGCACCTACACCGTCACCGCTATGCGTGAGACCCTGGAGTGCACCAATATAGGTCTGCTCTCCGTGGGCGACGAGGTCAACGTGGAGCGTTCCATGCTGATGAACGGCCGCCTGGACGGCCACATCGTGCAGGGGCATGTCGACCAGACGGCACGTTGCATAGCCATAGAGGATCAGGAAGGCTCGCATCAGTTCACTTTCAAGTATGAGAGTAACAAGGACATGGTACGCCGAGGATATTTTTGTGTGGACAAGGGGAGTGTAACCGTCAACGGCGTCTCCCTCACCGTATGCCGTCCCACGGACGACACCTTTCAGGTTTGCATCATCCCCTATACCTTCGAGCACACCAACTTCCACAACTTCCAGGTAGGCACCGTGGTGAACCTCGAGTTCGACATCATCGGAAAGTACCTGGCTCGGATGAATTCTTTGCTGTAAATATTCGAAAAAATACTGACACTTTAAATCCTCTTACGAGGGTTTAGGTGTCAGTTCTTTTTTGTATAACGAGTTTAACTGACCGTTATTTTGCTGGAGTGAATAGTCTTTTCCTGCCCCTTTCGCTTGCCATTCTGAATGCAGAAAATATTTGACGATTCAGAGTTCTATTTCTGCTCCTTCTCGGTTTATTTTCCATAACGGGATGTTCTTCTTGGTGGTAAAGGTTTCCATTCTCCATGCCGAAGCAAAGCCACTGGCAACAAAATGCATGGGTACGAACAGTCCGACGGAAAAACGTTCCAGGAACTGCCTTGCTCCCTTGGTATAGCCGTTGCCTATGCGTCCGTCAATGGGAAAGAGGAGTACATCGAAGGCGTCATATGTCTTGGCAATATCCTTCAATTCGCCCAGATAACGCTTTTCTTCGTATACGGGGTCTATCTCTCCTCCCATGCCCATTACTCCCTTGCGCCTTACGGCATAGTCGTCGGAAAGCAGATGTGCATACCAATTGTTGAGGTCTCCTGCGTGGAACAGGCGTTTGTCTTCCACCTCCACTATCCACGACACGCCACGGTCATTGCTTCCCATGGCATGCACGCGTATGTTATCGTCCTGCCATACTCCTCCTTTTGTAAGCCACACGTCCACCTCGTGCTCCTCTGCTCGTCCCCTTTTCAGGATGTCGCGGGACAGAATGTAGGTATAGCGGTGGTTGGGCCATTGTTGTCGCCACTTGAAAATCTGCCGCGTGAAGTGGTCCCTATGGAAATGGCTACACAGTACGTACACATGTTTCCTGTTGGACAGAACACGTGGCATCACACCTGCCGGATCCAGCCAATAGTCAAAGACGATGATGGTCTTCTCGGTTTCCAAAACGAAGCCGCTATGAAAGATGTATGTAAGTGTCAATGCTTTTGTTTCAGAGTATTACGTATGTTCGTTTGAAGTATTTATATATGTTGTTATTGTCATGTTGCAGAACCATCTCACCCCATCAGATATTTGGAATGATTGCCCATCATTTTGCGCACAAGACTTACAATGAACCATGAACAAACCAGAATGACGATGGCAGAGAAGGGTATGCGCAACGGTGCCGGCAGATGAAGCATTGCTCCAAGGTCGTATCCCAAGAACACAAAGTAGTAGTGCACCATGTATATGCCGAAACCGCATGCGGTAAGGTGGGCAAGCCATACCGGGACTTTGCTCTTCTGTGGTATCTCCACGCGACGTACAATCAGAAACCATGCCACCGTCATCATTAGCACGTTGGGCGTGCAATACGTCCAGAACAGTTCTATCTGTTCGGGTGTTTTTTCGGGCAATGCCATGATATGCGAATATCCCCAATGCGTTATGGCATATCCCCCAACCAGCAGGGGGATGGCCACGAGAAGTGTCTTTCTCCACGACCATTTCACATAGTGCTGTATGTAATGCCCCAATAGCATGTAGCCACTGAAACCGGCAAAATAATAGAACAGGCCGAAAGAGTTCCATTCGCATGTGCCGAAGCAGTATTTGCTAACGTACTCGGTGAAGTACGGCAATGTGGTGCTGATGCCCCAAATGAGCAGGAACACTTCCTTTTCCCTCTTGGATGCCCTTTCCACCCATGCCGAGAATATTGGCAGGTACAGGTACAAACCGATAAGCATGTATATGTACCACATGTGGCATGCAATGAAACTGAAAGCGTATGGTATGCGCATTACATTCCTCATTCCATCGGCAAGGGACTGGCTATCCGTCTCTGCCCAACTGAACAGTTTGTGCACTATACTGCTGTCCATACCCAAAAGTCCGGTAAACCAGGGCGTGAGGTAATACAGGACGGACCATATCAGGAACGGTATCAGTACACGTGGTATACGGCGTTTGTAGAAATTGCCCATGCTTTTCCCTATGGGCAGGGAAAGTACCCCGGTAAGCATGACAAACAAAGGTACGCACGGACGCGAGAAAGAGCCCCATCGTGTACCCCATAGCACCAGTTCGGCATCAACGCTACCTCCTGCCGATGCATAGGCCGCTGACGCATAGAACGGGTCGGCAGCATGACAACACAGAAGCAGGAAGAATGCAAGCAAGCGCATGGCATCGCACCAGACAAGGCGGGTGGACTGGAGAGAAGGTTGGTTGTGCATGACGTGTGGATTATTGGTTGTGTTCAGATGGTTGTCTTTGCAACAAAGATACATTATTTTATTTATATATGCGAGGTCTTTGCCAAAAAGTCTTGGCTTTTGTTTGTAATTGCTATCTTTGTTTGTATATACAAATTGAAAAAATTACAAATAATTGTTAACATATGTGTATCCCGACTAATTATATAGTTCATTATTCGTATCTTTGCAACACCTAAACAACTATCTGAGAATACGATCAATTAAACCTAAACATTTTTTCTATCCCTATGAAAATTAAAACCCTTTTGCTTGGGCTTGCCATCCCCATAACGGGATTTGCCCAAGATTTCCAGTTGGTATCCCAGGAGCCGTCCAATCCGGACAATGCTCCGTTGCCATGCCATCCCGTTCCTCACGAGCGACAGATTCTGTGGAACGAGACAGAGTTTTATGCCTTCTTCCATTATGGAATGAACACCTTTACCGGCAAGGAGTGGGGTAATGGTGATGAAAAGGAAAGCATCTATGCACCCAAGGCCATGCCCGACCCCGAGCAGTGGATCAAGGCGGTGAAGGCTGCCGGCATGACCGGCGGTATTGCCGTGGTGAAGCATCACGACGGTTTCTGCCTTTGGCCCACTGCCACTACCACTCACAACATCACCCGTGCAGGCAGTGAATACGGACGTACTGCCAACATCCCCGAACTCTATGCCAAGGCCAGCCAGAAGCATGGCATGAAGTATGGATTCTACATCTCTCCCTGGGACCGCAACTCCGCCCACTATGGCAAGGACACATACGTAACCGAGGTGTTCCTGAAGCAGTGCGAGGAACTTGCCCAGTATGGCAGCGACCAGTTCGAGATGTGGTTCGACGGAGCCAATGGCGGTGACGGCTACTATGGAGGCGAAGGCGGCACACGCCAGGTGGATGCCTCTATCTATTATGATACACCCAACCTGCGTGCCCGTGTACACCAGATTGCCCCCAACTGCGTGCTTTGGGGCGTAGGCGGCGAGGCCCGCTGGATTGGCAACGAGGCTGGTTATGCCGGCAATACCAACTGGGCCATGACCGACTATATGGCCGAGAACGTGGTACGCGAAGAAGGCGACATCAACGGCTGGTTCTGGAATCCCGGCGAGAGCGATGCCAAGGCCACCAACAACGGTTGGTTCTGGCACCAGGGCGAGACCATGAAGAGTGCGGCACGCCTGTTCCAGATGTATCTGGAAACCGTGGGGCGCAATGCCACTCTCATCCTCAACTGCCCTCCCGACCAGTATGGCGTGTTGCCCACCAATACCGTTAACGAGTTGAAGAAGTTGGGCAAGTTGCTCCACGAGCGTCTGGCAGTTCCCGTTCACGGACAGGACGAGAGCACCGCCGCCAAGGACCTGGCCAAGACCGCTACCATAGAGGTAAGCGAGACACGCACAGGCGGCAAGTACGAGGCCTCTAACCTGAACGACGGCGACAAGGACACCTATTGGGGCACCAACGACGGCAGCCTTCAGGCAAGCATCACCCTGTCATGGGACGAGCCCCAGACACTGCGCTATCTGCTCATGCAGGAACCCATCCGTCTGGGACAGCGCATCAAGGACTTTACCATAGAGTACAGTGCCGACGGCAACACCTGGCGCGAACTATGCCCCACATTGGAGACTACCACCGTGGGCTACAAGAGAATCATTCCCCTCAACGGCAGTACGTCCGAGAGTTATGGCGAGGGTTACAAGGCAAAGAAACTTCGCATCAACATCCTCGACAGCAGAGCATGCCCCTTATTGTCTAACCTGAGCGTTTATTGATAATATCCATGATAAAGAAATACATACTCCCCGCAGCCTTGCTGATAGCAGGCTTGGTTGCAAAGGCACAGACAACAATCAGTTTTGATGCCGAGGACTATGCAAAGATTGGCGTTTACGACCAATGGGCAGAAAGTCCCTTCCGTGTGGGCACGCTGGCAGGCAATGCCGGAGTGGCCGACAACCCCGATACAAGTGTCGACGAGGTTCTGGGCACTGCCCCCAACCCCTCTGCCAAGGTGCTCGCCTTCCAGAGAAGCCGCTTTGCCGGCAATGCCTATGGCGTGAGGATAGACCTGAAGGAACCCATCCGCATGACCAAGCAGTTGCAGTACATCCATGTGATGGCCTACCTGAAGGATAAGCCTGCAGATTCACGCATGATGGTGATAGGTCTGGGCAAGCGTCTTGAGAAGAGTTGGGAATGGCAGACAGGCGAGGACGAGCAGTTCTGGGCCCTCACCAATGCTCCCGTCAAGGCCAAGGAAGGCTGGCAGGACATTGTCGTAAGTTTCAAGGGCTTCTCATATTCCAAGGAAGAGAATGAGAATAGCGGTATCGACATCCACTCTCTGGTCATCATCCCAGACCTCCGCTCGTCCCATGCCGACCAGAGCGACTGGGTGGCATACTTCGACGAAATCGTGGTGGACAACAATCCCGAGAAGCGTTTCAGCACAGACAAGTACGCTCTTACCTTTGACCCTGACGCAAAGCCCACGCGCAATGACCGCCGTCTGAACGGTGTCGGTTTCAAGGTTGGCGCCACAGAGCAGACCGCCATGGGTGCCGACAAACTCATCTACACCGATATGATGTGTACCAACGTATTCTCTGCCAAGGCAGGCGAGCAGGTACAGCCCACTTTCAAGTACAGCGGTACATGGATGAGCGGATACGTCTATGCCGACTGGGGCAACGACGGTGTCTTCTCCTACGAGGTGAACGACAACGGTACACCTGCCACGGGCAGCGACATCGTTTCCTACAGTGCCGCACAGGTCAATGGTACATGGCGCAAGAGCGACGGCAGCACCTCGGCCAACGGCAACACCATACAGAGCGGTGTGCCCGCATTCACCGTTCCCGCCACTGCCGCCAACGGCTTCTACCGCATGCGCTACAAGGTGGACTGGGACAACCTCAACCCTGCAGGCGCCCAAAGCATCATCTCCAACGGTGGCGGCTACGTTGATGTCACCCTGGACGTGCACGGCGATATGGTCAGCGTAAGTGCTTCACAGCTGAACGGCGACATCGTGCTGGCCGAAGACCTCTCTCCCTTGCAGGCTTATCAGGCCGAATACGGCAAGGCGCTCAAGGTGAAGGTCATTCCCGAAAAGGGCTTCGTGCAGAACGGCTTCCAACTGAAGTATGGCTACAACGTGAATGCGGTGGACCAACTGGACGAGAACGGCAACCCCAACTGGATACTTGTTGACGTGCCCGTAACTGCCATCTCTGCCCAGGACGGCACCTACACCATCCCTGCCGAGTACATCCGCGGCGGATACGTGAGCATCAAGGGCGACATGCAGCAGGTTCAGCACTACACGGTCAACGTGGTAGGCGCTCCCGAGGGTCAGGGCGGCGTAAACTTCCTTGGCAAGGAGTACGGACATGAGGACATCATAGACGCATCGCAGTATTTCTCTGCCGACGACGTTACCCCCATTCAGATCGAAGGATACATCTGTTCCGCTTCTCTGGATGCTGCTACCAAGGTACTCACCGTTACCTACAAGGCCATTCAGGCATACAGGAACATAAGCAGCCTTTCCGAATTGCGCAACGACATGGCCTACCACATCAAGGCCAAGAGCGGCGAGGGCTACCTGGCATGGAACCCTACCATAACCAACACCTATGTCAGCCTGCGCGGCGTGACAAATTACAGTTATAACAAATTGACCAGCAATCAGACTGTTGCCGCTATTTACCAGCAGGAAGTAGACCCTTTTGATTCCACCGTCATCTGGCAAATCCTGAAGGAAGGGAATGAATACTACCTCTACCAACCCGCAAATCAGTCCTACGTAACACGTAACGGTCGCGACTATGTCTTCACCGTTAACAAGACAGCGCTGGACAAGATTCGTGACAATGGCGACGGTACTTTCAGTTTCCATGCCGGTGGCGGATATTCCGAGAGTTCTACCTATTTCGCCTGTATCGTTACCAACGAGGCTTCATGTGCCGTTCGCAACTGGACATGGAACGACCACGGTTCTGTAATGTACATCATAGAGAATCCCAACGTGGAGGTTACTGACCTGGTAACATCGATCCAGGACATTACCACTGGGGACGCGACCACTCTCCAGCAAGGCATCTATAACATGCAGGGCCAGAAACTTCACGCACTGCCCAAGGAAGGCGTGTTCATCGTCGATGGCAAGAAGAAGGTGCTACGCCGGTAATCCTCCTTCCTTTTATAATAATAGCGCTATGGGGCAATGTCACACAACGACATTGCCCCATTTCTGTACACTTGGTATGAATATTCAACCCGAATCGGTCATTAGCGCGCAACCGTCTATTGCCAGATTTGGGCTTAAAGAAACATCTCCATTTTCCTTTGGTGAAGGAATTATTTAAGAGATTTATGATGATTTGTACTTTTTTTGAGGGAAATACTTGCAGAATTCGCAAAAATGCTGTACCTTTGCACCGCAATTCAGAGGAAAGGCCATCCGTAAAGGGATGTAATTTGAAAGAATAGATTACAGAGTTAAATAATTATAAGTGCGGAAATAGCTCAGTTGGTAGAGCACAACCTTGCCAAGGTTGGGGTCGCGAGTTCGAGCCTCGTTTTCCGCTCATAAGTTGCCCAAGTGGCGGAATTGGTAGACGCGCACGTTTCAGGTGCGTGTGTCGAGAGGC
>JAFVTT010000003.1 GCA_017503065.1 Bacteroidaceae bacterium
CCTCTACGCCCGTTCCTTACAACGTTTGAAGAGCAACAAAAAAAGCATTTTTTTTACCATATCATTAATAATATGGCACAAAGATATGAATATCAAGACATTGATGGGCATGTCATCCTACTTTTTGTCCACCCTGCCTCAATATACAGTTTCCATTTGCAAATAGCTCTTTGTTCAAACGAAGCACTGGTAATGGAGATTTTCAACACATTACCAATCAGATAAAAAAAGTACAAAAGGCTGGAATATGCATTGGCCTTAATAGTGTTGTCCAATCAGGAAATATTGAAGATATAAAGAGTCTGATTTCGTTTGCTATTGAACATCAGCTACCACTAAAACTTCTGCCACAAATAGGTCTTGAAGGAAGTAAGGACTTCAAGAATCAGATTTATCCACTACTTCAAGATATTTGTATAGAAGTAAAAGACAAAGGTACTGGTGCATTAAGATGGGTAGTAGAAAGAGACGGCAAGCAAACAGTAATTCTATATATAGACTCGCCATGTTTTGATCATGACATAGATGAGTGTCGTGAATTTGGAGAGCTAAGAGTTCATCCAGATTTAAGTATTCAACCATGCATATTCAAAATGCCTACAACCAGATTAAATCTTGATGAAGGGAAGGAAACTGTTTTAAATCAAATGGCGAACTTATGGAACGACTTCGAACACTGCTAAAAGATTACATAAAGAACAATAATACTGATTTCAATAAACATGAATGGACAAAATCCTTTGAAATTAAGCCATATCCAGTTTATTGGCAATCAGTCTATGCCATTGCAAAGTCATTGCCAAAAAGTCTATCAGTTTTAGAGATTGGCGCTGGCTTTGGCTTTGTAACATCGATTTTCAAATACTTAGAGTTCGAAAATATCGAAAGCTTTGAGCAAGATGCGTATTTATGTAATGTAGGCAATAAAATGTTGTCTCAATTATTTCAGTGCGATGGCTGTATTAAACCTCTTAAATTCAATCTCCAAGAAGTACCTGCAGACATTTTAGTTTTAGTGAATTGCTCATACGCAGATGGATGTGAGAACAAAGAGGAATATAAATGCAGACTACTGTCATATTATAACAAGGCTAACAAACCGAATTATTACATTCTCGAAGTTATTGATTCTAGCTATCAAGAATACGATGAGAATTTCCCGTGTCACGTCAGATTATCTAGTGAAGATATAATTCAGATGTTTCCGGACTTTAAAATTAGTTCATGGCCAACATATATATATCCCCAAAACAAAAAGAGTAAAACTCTATATCTTATAGAAAAGAAATGAAGATACTATTAGTGACATCAGAATATGGAGAACAAGGAGGCGGTCTGTCTTTTGCCTGTACACTGTTCTATGGCATTCTGTCCGAATCTTTGGGACACGATGTTATCTTATTATCATCGTGCGAAGAAATAATCAAAACAGCCCAAGGTGGGTATAATGCATCATTAAAAAGTAAGATTTCTAATGAATATCGTCTGAAGAATGACACTTTAAAGCTTAAAACACAAGAATTAGATCTAATCATAGCATTTGGTGGAAGTTTTAACGGATATTATGCTTCTCGTCTTGCTAACAGGTTGCATCTTCCTTTATATCTGATGCTCAGAGGTACTGATATAAATATGGCAAAATGGGATTCTCAGGAATCTTTCTATCTGAAGGAGGCCGGAACAAAAGCAATAAAAATTATATGCTTATCTTCAGAAATGGTGGAAAATGTATTGGATCTTCTTCCATCAATGTCACATAAATGTCATATAATTCCAAATATCATCAAACCGATATATGGAGAAACACATTTTCCTAATTTGCCACATAAGGTAATCCTTGGATGCTCAGCTGCACATATAAATGAGAAAAAAGGGATAGCCAACCTGTTAAATGCCATTAAAGCATTTAAGGATATGACTGAACTTGATATAACTCTCCATATTATTGGTTCAATAGATTCTGACTTATTGAACGAGTATAAACTTATATGCAATGAGTTATCTATTGATAACAATGTGGTTTTCTATGGTTATAGGACACGTCAGGAATGTCTTGACATTCAAAAGACATGGGATTTTTATATTCAAACTTCAGTATGCGAAGGCTTTTGTAATTCTGTAGGTGAGTGCATATCTGCAGGAGTTCCAGTAATATTGTCTGATACTGGATATATCAGTGAAACTCTAAAGAAAAAATTCCCTCAAATAATATATGAGGACTTTGAGCCTAGTAATATAGCTTCTACCCTTCTCGATATTATCAGTTTATCAGAAAAGGAAAATATGTACAAACAAGCTTTTACTTTTGTAGCAGAAAAGACAAGTAAACAGCATGTGACTGACTCATGGCAAAATCTTCTTTGCAATGTTTCTAACAAAACGAAAAATAACAAAAGATGCCCAAACATCCTGGCTTTAGCATTGCATGAAGTAAACGGTGAAGAGCATGATCATATAACTACTCCAGAAACAGTATTTTCTGATTTTGTTGAAAAGATATATAAGAACGGTTTTGGTATCTGTTCATTGAAAGACTACATACAAAAAAGTGACGCAGATAGGTCTTCTTGGATCGTGTGTACATTCGACGATGGCTATGCTAGCCTTATTGACAAAGTGTTGCCAATTTTAGAGCCAAAAGGATTTACTGCAACTGTATTCGTAAATTCAGACTTGATAGGAAAAGACAATTCTTGGAATTGGAAAGATTCAAAAAGGCGTTCTCACCTGAATATAGACGGAATAAAGAAGTTAATAAATTCTGGTTGGGAAATAGGCTCTCACGGACATTCACATAGAAACCTTTTGCAGCTCACAGAAAACGAATTAGAATACGAGTTTTCTAAATCGTATAAGATAATACAATCTATAGCTGGTAATTTGCAGACTTATGCTTATCCTTATGGAGCGAGCAGTCCATTCGTGAGAAAGATTTGTAGTCGTTATTATAAGTATGCTTTTTCTCTTCATGAAGGTGGCTCAGAACTTTCTGTGGATAACATGATGATACGTCGTTACTCAATTGATGATATTTATAAAATTTTGTCATTATGAAAGTATTAGGTATTTTCAGAGGCTTTCCTGGTTTAGGTAGAGTCGTTTCAGGGGTGTCGTTGTTAGAAACACTAAGAGACCGATATAATTGCAAAATAAAGACAATAAGCTATCTGCAAGGTAATATTTACCTTCAATCACGTGGTTATATTGATCTTCAAGAAGCTATTCCAATGGATTATAGCTCAATAGGCCTTTTACCTACCAACAGAATGGGTGTATATATACACTCTACAATAAAATCATTTAATCCTGATATTATTATTATTGATGGAGAGCCATTAATTCTGCATTCTATTAAAATATCACATCCTACAATTAAGATTGTATGTCTTTTAAATCCTGCAGATGTCGATAATCCGCATAATGATAGGGAAGCCATGGATTACTTCAACTATATGTATTCCCTTGCAGATTTATCTGTCGTGCACGGTCTTAGGTTGCCAAATACCTCTTATAATTATACTAAGCAAATTTCAGTACCTACAATACTCAGAAATGAGATTCTAAGTATCAACAATAATGCAAGAAATGACGTTTACTGTATTCTTGGTGGTGGCACTGTAAATGTAGGTTATCAATTTGAATCTTCTACCATAGCAATTGCGAATATCTGCAAGAAGTTGGCAGTAAAAATGCATGATTATACCATACATATAGTATGTTCCAGCAGGAATATTTTTAACGCACTAAATGAAAGTGAACTTGAAGCTAATGTTGTGCTACACGATGATGTTCTGAAAGCCGAAGAGTATTATTCACGTGCAAAATTAGTTATAACTCGTTCTGGTCGCAATACCCTTAGTGAACTTGCATATATAGGAATACCGGCACTGTCTTTTGTAACAGGAGATAACTATCGACGTATTGAGCAAGAACAGAATTTAAAAAGTCTCAATGTACAGAATATTGATTCTGTAAACCTTGATACCCCAATTGATGAAATACAACAAAAAGCTATGTATTTGATTAATCAAGGCATTATCAACAATAATTTTAATATAGGAAATGAATCTGCTATTAAAGAGATATTAGGATTATGTAAATAGATAGAGCTTATGATCAGATTTAATAAAAAGTTATATTATAAGTATTTCGATTTGCATCGTGTAAGTTCTTTTCTTCATGATGAAAGGGAAGAAATACGTTCATATAGGCTCATGACTTTAATAAAAGAGTCTGATTCAAAAGATATTGACTTGTCGAAAGCATGCAATTTAGATCAATTAGGATTTCGTTTAGATGAAATTTCTGAAATATTAGAGTTTTGTACTAGCGGATGCATACTATCTATTGAAAATTATGTCAATTCAAAAGTTCCAGAATGGATTAAAAATATAATCCTACCTGATTTCTTTGAGCTTAAATGGTTATCAATGATTTTTCAGAAATTCAATATAAATTCAAAAGAAGAATTATATAAGTTTTTGATTAGTCAAGAAACAAAGATATTGATAGGAGAAGATTTATCGATATTATATGGTCACTTCGTTCAGCATTCTGATTGGAAAGATTTCCCAATTCAATATGCTGCAAAATATGACAGTATTAACTGTATTAAAAAATCGCCATTGGGTTCGCTTATCAGAGGAAATTTTCATAACCATACTAAATTTAGTGATGGTACTTATGAGTTGATTGGTCTTTTGGAGTTAGCAAACTTACTCAACAATGAGTATATTGGCATTTCAGATCATACACAAATAATGAATGGATTAACTGAAGATAGTATCATCGAACAACATAAAATTATTGATGGGCTAAACAAAAAATCAAATTGTAAGATACTCAAAAGTGCAGAATGTGAGATACTGTCTGATGGAAAATTAGATTTTAGTACTAAAATTCTGGAAAGTTTAGATTATAGAATCATTGCCATTCATACAGATATTTGTCAGACAAAGAAAAATGCAGAAAATAGAATAATTAAAGCAATCGAAAACCAATATTCCAATATATTGGCACATCCTTCAGCGCGAATTTACAAAAAGAAAATAGAGTTATGCGTTGATATGTATAAGGTTATTGATGCTTGTGTTGCAAACAATGTCGCTTTAGAAATTAACGGAGACCCAGAGAGATTGGATTTAGATCCTAAATACATAATTTATGCACTGAACAAAGGTGCCATGTTTACTGTGGACTCAGATACTCATCTTGTAAATAGTTTTATGAACATTAATAATGCAATTAAAATTGCGAGCGATTATCATATTCCGGCAGAACGGTGTTTGAATACTATGAGATTATCAGAACTTAAAACATTTTTTAGTAAAAACAATGTCTAAGAAATTATTTACAGATATAATCGATTAATACTAAATTATAAATATATGAGCAAATTTTTGGTTTCGGACAATGGTTATACACATAACGGATGGCTATCTGATGAGATGACTTTTGTTGGAGCAATGATGGGTGATATAGTTGGTTCTGCATATGAACGTAAAGGCTGTCGTATAAAAACGATAAATTTTGATTTGTTTCCAAAGGAAGCCAGTTTTACAGATGATACAGTAATGACTATTGCTGTTGCTAAATGGCTCTCTGGTTATAATTCTATACCTAATAATTCTCATGGCTTGGCTTATACGATGCAAGCAATTGGAAGAAAATATATGGGAGTTGGATATGGTCACAATTTTAAACAATGGCTTAAATCAGATAATCCTCAACCATATAATAGTTACGGAAATGGGTCAGCAATGAGAGTCGCCGCTGCTGGACTTTTTGGTCTGAATTTATTGGATTGTCTGGCAATTGCAAGAATAACAGCCGGAGTGTCACATAATCATCCAGAAGGAATAAAGGGAGCTGAAGCAGTAGCCAGTGCAATACGATTAGCGAAATTTCATAGATCAAAAGAATGTATAAAAGAATATATTGAGAAGAAATATGGATATAATTTATCCAGAAATTTGAATGACATTCGAGAAATATATGAATTTGATTCATCATGCCAAGGAAGTGTGCCAGAAGCGATTATATGTTTTCTTGAATCAGAGGATATGGAATCAGCCATTAGATTAGCTGTATCTTTAGGAGGTGATGCAGACACTCAAGCATGTATAGCGGGAAGCATTGCAGGTGCATTTTACGGATCTGCTCCAGAAATATTTTTAGAAAAATTAGAGCACATGTTGCCTCAAGAGTTTATTGACATTATTAGTGTTTTTATAACCCAAAATAATCGACTCGACAAAACTATATGTGAGAAACGCCAAGTTGATCATAGTGAATTAAACAAAGTATTACAAGAAAGGTATCCAATTGTATTTGGTTCTTAAGATAGTATATTGATAGTTCTTATGAACAATATAAAAAAAACAGGAACCCCAATACAATAAATAATGATTTATGAAAATAGTACATATATCAGATATTCATCTAGTCGAAAATGGAAAGATTATTTGGGATACAGATTCAAAGTTGCATTTTGATAAGGCTATTAATATTATCGGTAAAATAAAAGCTGTTGATGCAATTTTTATATCAGGTGATTTAGCTGATGATGGTTCTCGGTGGGCTTATCAATACATTGATGAAGCATTTAAATCATTAGGGATCCCAACTTATTGTTGTCCAGGAAATCATGATAACATAGAATTGATGATGAATGAATTTAAGTTTTCATTTATAAACATACAAGAACATGTTATAATTAATGATTGGAACTTTTATCTGTTAAATACAGCAGTAAAAGGAATGGCAAGAGGTTTTCTTACAGAAGAAAATTTAAAATCTGTTAAAGAATTTGTTAGCAATATAAATACCCCAATTGGATTCATTTTTCATCATCCCCCAATTGAACCAGGTGGATGGTTAAATCGAAGATTGTTGGAAAATAGAGATGACTTTAATAGTATTATTTATAATTATCCAAATGTAAAATTAGTGCTATTCGGTCATATTCATTATCATTTGAAACACACAATAAATCATGTAATATATTCATCAGCTACTGCAATAGGTTATGCTTTTGATAAAGAACTTCCGAAATTTAAGATTGCAGATGGCAAAGAAGGTTTTAGTGTTATTGAGATTTCAGAAAATGATATAACAATTGAGAATATTCTAATATAATGATTTATAATTACTGTTTATAAATGGTAACCATCCGATAAAGTACAGGTCTATGTATCTATAGTACCAACAGCAGCTATTACCCACTTGAGATAATCGCTGCTATTGGTACTATGATGTAACTATATGTTGTTATATTTGCTGTCAATCAGGATTCATACGTTGCAGTTTCCATTTATGCGGCAGCAGTTCTACGAGTTGCTTGCATATTCCGGTGATACCCGTTCAAAGGCCTCATTGCGCCCTCAAAGTGGCGAAACATCTGTTGAAAGACTATTATCATCATAACGCTAATGACAGATTTGGGTTAAACGATGAGTGGTGGTGATGACGTTTAAGGTTTAACGATTAACGTTGAAAGTTTAACGTTGAAAGTGGAGCGGATGAGAGGTGGTGCTGACGTTTAACGGTTGTACCCCCCCATAATATATATAGGTACGTTTACATGCGAAAAGACTGCATGGAATGTGCCAAAAAATACGAATTTTTATTATTGCATGTTGGTTGCAATGGAAGTTGTGGGGCAACAGGTGTGGGAAATGCATGCGGGATGAGGCGTTTTTGCCAATGGTGTAAAGGGTATTATAGCTATTTTTTTATATATTTGCCGTGCAAATTATGTACAAATATATATTCCCATTGGTGCTCGTGTTGTTTTTGGCAACACGGTCGTATGCCCAACCATTGCCAGAGCGTGCGGTGGAACCGTTGCTGAATACTGTCAGGGTGCAGAGCGCTCCCTTCAACAATTCATGCCCGTACTACAACTATGGCGACTCGGTCAGTTCTGAGCGTTGCCTTGTGGGGTGTGTTGCCACCGCAATAGAGCAACTTCTCAGTTTCTACCGTTATCCTGATGCCTTGCTGGACAGTATCCCGGGTTGGGAGACAGATAACTATTCGCTTGCCACGGTGCCTGCCGGCAGTGTGATAGACTGGGACGATGTGGCCGACCTGAGTCTGTGGTGTGGCATGATAGTGCAGATGAAGTACAGCCCCAATGCCAGTGCATCTGGTATGTGGAAGGCAGAGGAACCGCTCAGACGTGTGTTCGGCTATAAGACGGTAAGGGTGATGGACCGCAGCCTGTACAGTTTTGATGCCTGGCACAGGATATTGCAGAACGAGTTGATGTGCGGACGTCCTGTGGCATACGTTGGTTATAACAATGTTATGGGCGGTCATGCCTTCAACATCGATGGTGTGGACGAGAACGGACTTTACCATTGCAACTGGGGAGAGGGTGAGCATCAGAACGGGTATTTCTCATTGGAGCATCTTTGCCAGATGCAGCCTCACTGGGATGCTACGGATTGGGGACGCATGGTGGGGTATCATGCCAACGAATACATGCTGCTTCTTCATCCGGACAGTGTTGCTGATGTGTTGGATCCTGATACCTTGGCCGATTTCGCACATGCGGTGAGGGTGGATAGCATCTCCTTCAGGCGTCAGATGACAAACAGGGAATATGTGCTTACCGATGTGACGCTGACCAATTTGAGCGCCGATACGCTCTACCATACGTATGAAGTGCTGCTCAATTCGCCTTCTGACACTTCCATATTGGAGCAGTGCAGGGAGATAGCCCTGTCGTCTGTAAAACTATTTCCCGGTGAAACAAGGACACAGGCCGTTGCCTGCCACTATCCTGCCGCACCTGGAGAATGGTTGGTGAACCTGACGTTTGACGGCTTGGAGGTAGCATATACCAAGCGTGTGCAGGCTGTATCTCCCACGGTAGAGCAACTTTCCTTCAAGACGGATGACGTGTCATTCCCTCAGGTCGGTAGTGTGAAGATACAGTTGCAGACACACAATTCAGCAAAAGGGGGTACGGCAGGACGATTGCTTTATTATAGGCTATATGAGGTGGATAAAGATTACTCATGCTCAATGGATTATCGTTTTCTTAACCTGCCCTTCGGAGAGTCGGCATGCGATACTCTGTGCTTCAACAGACTGAAACCGGGTGCGGATTATGTCCTGCGCATAGGAGGATGGAGTTCTACTATGCATACAGTGGCCTTTACAATGCCGGGCAATTCTACCGGCATAACTGATTGTCAAGATGATGCAAATGCAGAGAAACACCCCGACGGCATATTGTATGACATGAAGGGCAGGGTGGTGCTTTGTCCTGAAAAAGGTATATATATAAGGAACGGAAAGAAGGTCTATTATGAAGGCAGAAGAGATAATTGACAAATACTACGAGGGTCAGGAAGAACTGAAACAACTCCTCCTGATGCATTCACGTCAGGTTGCGGACAAGGCTATGGAGGTGCTTGACCTTCATCCCGAGATAGAGGCAGACCGGACTTTTGTCTATGAGGCTGCGATGCTGCACGACATAGGTGTGCTGAAGACCGACGCCCCGGGTATAGGCTGCCATGGCGAGCATCCCTATATATGCCACGGCATGCTGGGCGCAGAGATGCTTCGTGCCGAGTCCCTCCCCAGGCATGCCCGTGTGGCAGAACGCCATACCGGTACCGGGTTGACCAAGGCGACAATCCTTTCCCAAGGTCTGCCTTTGCCCGCAGACGACTTTTCTCCGGAAACCATAGAAGAACAGATAGTCTGCTATGCCGACAAGTTCTTCTCCAAGAGCCATCCTGAACGTGTAAAGACGGTGGAACAGGTCCGCCAGATGCTTTCCAGATTCCCGGATGCCAACCTCGAACGATGGGACAAGTGGGTAGAGCTTTTTAGTTAAAAGACATGTCTGTCGGCTAGTCCCGTTTCCATGCCATATAACTGCAAAAAGCCATATTATGCAAAATATCCGTCAAAAGGCGTAGGTAATTCTAATTTTATTCGTAATTTTGCCAGGACCAATAGACAGGACTGCTTTTGGGGCTGTCCACTAAAAGAATAAAAGTTATTTAATTAACGTGTTGCGGAGTCAGTAGTCATTATGAGTTTTCCATCTTTTGATACGGATTTGTTACTATACATCAACCAGTGCAACAATGTGCTGATGGATACTTTCATGTTGAGGGTCAGTGACACCTATACATGGTCTCTCCTGTTGCTTGCCGTAATGTTTGTCGTTTTACGTGACAGGCCATTGAAGGAGGCGATTCTTATACTGTTCGGGATAGCCTTGTGTATACTGCTGGCTGACCAGATTAGTTCGTCGCTAATAAAGCCGTGGGTTGCACGTTACCGCCCAACACACGATCCGGATCTCATGTTCAAGGTAAGGCACATTGCCGGTAGGGCAGGGCAGTATGGTTTTGTCAGTTCCCATGCAGCAAATACCTTTGCCATTGCCGCCTTCATGTCCATGGTGTTCAGGCACAGAGCCATGGCACTATGTCTGTTTGCATGGGCTTTTGTGGTGGGTTTCAGTAGGATATACCTTGGCGTACATTTTCCGTTGGATGTGTTGTGCGGAGGATTGCTAGGTGTGGTAGTGGGCAGTATTGTGTATTTGCTGCATCGTATTGTCCTTTCCCGTTTTATGCCAGGTCCGCAACAATATTACAGCACGGCATATACGGGAACTGGTTTCTTGCGCGATGATATTCACATCATTTTTGCTGCAATGGCACTGACCATGGTATATACCTTGTTCTAATTTCCTTTACGGTATTTTAGAGGGGTGTATCCGGTTGCTTTATGGAACATCCTGGTGAAGTGGTTGGGATATGCAAATCCCAGTTCTTCTGCTATTTCATTGATTGTCATGTTGGTTTGCCTCAGCAGGACCTGTGCATGCGAGACAATTCTGCTGCGTATGTATTCTTGGGCGGTTATCTGTACCTCCTTTTTTATCAAATCTCCGAAGTAATTGGGGCTGAGGTCAAATTGCGATGCACACCATTTTACCGTAGGTTGTCCGTTTTGTGCAGGCAATCCGCTGGTAAGGTATCTGTCAAGCAGAGTGTCTAGTTTGCCGACAAGGGTCTCTCCCATACGTATGCTGATGGTGTGTTGTTTTTCGAAGTACCTTTTCACATAACTCAATAATGTGCCTATGCCAAGTCGTATCATTTGTCCTGAAAGGTGGTCTTGGGGCGTAATCAGTTCTGCATATAGGTTGGCAAAGCAGTTTTTGATAACACCGAATTCCATTTCTGTCAGACTGATGGCTTCGGGATAGTCAGAATTGAAGTATGAGAACATATAGAAGTCGCGCCCCAGGCCAGTTTTCTCCAGTAGTTCTGGTTTGAATGCAAGTATCCATCCCTTGGGAGTGGCTTGGAAATCCATCCGCATTTCTATGCTTTGTCCTGGCCTCAAGGTAATGAGAGAATCCTTTGTATATGGCAAAACAGTGTTGTCTTTTATCAGTTCTCCGAATTTCTCTTCTATCAGGATTAATGCATACATGTTGTAAATCTTTGCATTATACAGAGAAACGTCGGCACAAAACAAATCAGCTACGCTTACTTGGGGATGTAGTGTAGGTGTAGAGAAAAATCTGTTGAAGTCGTCTATTTCGCTTAGAGTGTACATCTTGCCAAAACGAGTGGATGTTGACCGTATGATAGTTTTGTCAGTGGGGGCGTCTACGCTATTCCTCCAGGTACTCGGCAAAGATGCGGGCGGCATCCTCCACCTTGCGCGCGCAGGGGCGTGTACTATAATAATGCGCGTCGCGCTCGTCGGGGACGTGTGTGTCTGTCTTCACCTTGCAGCCGTTCTGTGCCAGCAGGTCGGCACAGATGATGCTGCCGTTCTTCTGGCGGAACTTCTCAAGCAGGTCCTGCACCACCTTGTAGCAATGGGCCTTTCCCTCGCGGTCCTCGCCATCGGTACTGCCGCAATGCAGTCCCACCAGTGTTACTATGCCTGATACGGCTCCGCACACCATGCGCATGCGGCCTATGCCTCCGCCGAAACCGGCTCCTATGCGCAGTGCCGTGTCGCGCTCCATGCCGTAAAGGTCGGCAAAGGCAGCCACTACGCTCTGGCAGCAGCCGAAGCCCTGCATGAAGAGGTCTACGGACAGGCGCACGCGCTGTTCCATTTCAGTTGATAGTTGTTTCATGTCGGTATGGGTATGTTCTAAAAATCGTTATGTCCGTTTGTCTGGTTGGGGCCATCATCTGCTTTACATGCATATTTCCAGTTTCAGCATCTCGGCCAGGCGCTGCACGTTCTTGTTGCGTTGCACCATCATCTGGTAGAGCGCGGGTTTGCTGGTTATGTGGCGCACCTCCTGGATGTCGGCTATGCGTACGCTCATGTTGATGTCCAGATTGCAGAGGTTCTTCCTCATGGTCTGTAGGATGTTGTCCTTCAGGTTCAGCAGGTACTGTGCTATCTGGGGGTTGTTGGCCACGATTTCAAAGGTGTTGGAACTGATGAGTTTGGGTGTCATGGCACGCATTCTCATGGCCATGGCGCGGCGTTCAAGGGGCATGCGCTCCACGTAGGAATGCCACTGGAAGGTGATATCCTCCTGGGTATATGGCTTGTTGGCGGCCTCTAACGTCTCTGTCTCCAGATTCTTCTCTTCGGTGGTGCGTGTGGGTGGTGCCACATTGATGCTGGGCCCCAGTTGGTTGAGGTTGAATTTCTTCAGTCGTGGTCCGCCACCTCCCATCTGTCCGGAAGGCTGGGTAGTGGGGATGTTCAGTGTGTGTGCTGCATGCTGGGGCGCATGTGTCCCTGTTTTTGCCTTTTCTGGTTGGGGGACAGCGGTCTGGGGGGATGGCTGAGCCAATGCCCCCAGATTGAATATGGGTTTAAGTATCTTGCCGGGGCAACGCCCCGAACCTGCGGCATCGTCGGCATCGGAGAGTTGTGCGCACTGTATGAGGCAGATTTCCACCTGCAGGCGCTTGTTGTGACTCAGTCGGTAGGCCTGGTCGCAATCGTTGCAGAGTTTTATGGCGCGGTATATGAACTTGCTGCTGCACTTGGCTGCCTGTTCGCAATAGCGCTGGCGTGTCTTCTCAGAGACTTCCAATAGGGGAAGTGTAGAAGCATCCTTGGCCACCAGCAGTTGGCGCATGTGGTTGGCCAATCCGGCTATGAAGTTGCTTCCGTCGAAGCCCTTGCAGAGAACTTCGTTGAAGAGAAGCATGCAGGGTGCCACCTCCTGTGCCAGGAAGTGGTCGGTCAGGCGGAAGTAATACTCCGTGGAGAGGACATTGAGGCTGGCGCAGACCTTGTCGTAGGTGAGTTCTCCTGCGGTGAAGGACACCATCTGGTCAAAGATGCTCAGGGCATCGCGCATGCCGCCGTCGGCCTTCTCGGCAATGAGTTGCAGGGCATCGTCCTCGGTGGTGTAGCCTTCCTTCTCGGCCACGTTGCGCAGATGTGCCACGGTGTTCTCCACGCTCATTCGGGAGAAGTCGTACACCTGGCAACGGGACAGGATGGTGGGCAGAATCTTGTGCTTCTCGGTGGTGGCCAGGATGAAGATTACGTATGATGGCGGTTCCTCCAGTGTCTTCAGGAAGGCATTGAAGGCCTGGGACGAGAGCATGTGCACCTCGTCGATGATGAACACCTTGTAGCGCCCCGTCTGCGGCGGAATCTGCACCTGCTTGATGAGTTCGCGGATGTCCTCCACGCTGTTGTTGGAGGCGGCATCCAGTTCGTGGATGTTCATCGAACGTCCCTTGTCGAAGGCCACGCAACTCTCGCACTGTCCGCAACTCTCGCCGTCCTCCATGGGACTGAGGCAGTTGATGGTCTTGGCAAAGATGCGTGCGCATGTGGTCTTGCCCACACCGCGAGGACCGCAGAAGAGATAGGCATGCGCCAGTTTGTCCGAGGCAATGGCATTCTTCAGAGTGGTGGTGAGCGCCGACTGCCCCACCACGGTGCTGAAGGTCATAGGACGGTATTTGCGTGCCGAAACTATATATTCCTGCATTTCTGTATGTGTTTACATTGACATTATTTCATGCAAATTTAGGAAAAAATCTCTATAATCCTTACAGGCATGCGTTCTTTTTTATATCTTTGTCCACAAATAAGACGAATATCATGGGCAGACTACAAAGCATCGCAACTTCAATCCGGAACAACAGGTTTACAAAGTATGTCGTCACGCTGGCGATTATCATCCTCGTTGTCGGTTTTTTGGATGACAACAGTTTCCTGAACCGCCAGGAACGCATAGAGGAAATAGAGAACCTCCAGTACGAGATTTCCTTATTGAAGGCCAGATACGAGCAGGACACACGCAAGTTGGAAAGTCTGGAGGAATATGAAAACGTGGAGCGTCTGGCCCGTGAGAAGTATCTGATGAAGCGTCCCGACGAGGATGTCTTCGTGATAAAGTACGTAAAACCGGCCGAGTAATATCATTTTCCATAACACATACCACTTCCCCGATGCTATATAAGATATATCAGCTCGTAGTATGTCTGCCCCTTTTGGGACTGTCTACCCTGCTCACCGCCCTGCTCACCATTGTAGGGTGCACGTTTGGCAAGGCATCCTTTTGGGCATACTGGCCCCCGTGCATCTGGAGCAGGCTCATGTGCCGCATACCATTGCTGCCTGTCGAGGTTGTGGGCAGGGAGAAGTTACGCAAGGACACCAGTTATGTCTTCGTCTCCAACCACCAGGGACCTTACGACATCTTCCTCGTCTACGGCTATCTGGGGCATAGTTTCCGCTGGCTCATGAAGAAGGAACTGCGCAGCATCCCCCTCATAGGACGTGCATGCGAGAAGGCCGGCCACATAATGGTGGACAAGAGTGGTCCCAAGGCCATTGCCCGTACTCAGGCACAGGCACGCGAAACACTCCAGGGAGGTACCTCCATAGTGGTCTTTCCGGAAGGCAGCCGCACCTTCACCGGCCACATGGCACGATTCCGCCGCGGACCCTTCATGCTCGGACATCAGTTGCACCTGCCCATAGTGCCGGTGACCATAGACGGCAGTTTCGATGTCCTGCCTCGCCAGAAGGGTTTCAACTTCCTCACCCGCCACAAACTTCGTCTCGTTATCCACGACCCCATCCCATACCGCGAGGACCTGGACAGCATCATGCAGGAGTCATACTCCGTCATAGAGTCCGCCCTGCCCCCACATTACCGTGGCATGGTGGAAAATCCTGACCAGTAAGGGGACGGATGAGCGGTGAACGGTGAACGGTGAGCGGTGAGCGGATGAGCGTATTTCCTTAGGGTCCCCAAAACCGCTCCCTGTTTTCAGGTTTCAGGTTTTAGGTTTCAAGTTGTTTTTTTTGTTCATCATTCATAGTTATTTGCCTTCATACCCCCCAATCGCTCATTAACCGTTGCGCGCTAATAATGGCTATTATCACCATAATACTAATGACAGATTGGGGCTAAACTGGCCAACTGGCGTGACATCCAGTTCCAGACCTTATGTCACCACTGTTGAAACGTCTGTGGCGGTAAAATGAATCATCAGTGGCGGTAAAGTTCACCATCGGTGGCGGTGCGTTTTACCGCCACCGATGGCAGGAAGGGTGTTTCGTGGGAGACATAACCCCAAATAGTTCTGTTCAAGATAGAGGTTATTATCATCATAATGCCACAGACTGATTTGGGATAAATTGCAAAGTAGGAGGTGAACGCTTCTATCAGCGTTTACCTCCTACACTACATGTTTAATTTTGGCGTGTTTGCAGATAAGGAGCGTATTATTCCTCTGCCTCCATGCCTTCTTTATTCTGGAAAGGTCTGAGGAACTCCCGGGGTATGGGAGTCTCGAACTGCATGTTCTCTTTGGTGACGGGGTGGATGAAGTTCAGGCGGAAGGCATGCAGTGCCAAGCGATGCAGAGGGTCGCGCCCGTTGCCATACTTGCGGTCGCCGGCCACGGGGAAGCCAAGGTCGGCCATGTGCACGCGGATTTGGTTCTTGCGCCCCGTTTCCAGTTTCATCTCCACCAGGGAGAAGTCGTCGTTGCTCTTCAACCGGTGATAGTGTGTTATGGCCAGTTTGCCGCCGTTGTCCGTGGGCGAGGAGTAGGTTACGAATGACTTGCTCTCCCTGAGCCAGGACTGCACCGTGCCGCCCTCCTTTTCCATCTTTCCGCAAAGCAGGGCCACATAGCGGCGGTCGTAGACCATATCGTGCCAGTTGTCTTCAAGTATCCTGGCCACATCCACGTTCTTGGCATAGATCATCAGTCCGCTGGTTTCGCGGTCCAGGCGGTGCACCACGTGGGCGGTGCACTTGAAGTGGCGTTTCTCGAAGTATTCGTCCAGTACGTTCTTCACGCAATATTGCTTGGGCGAGGATGCCATGGACAGGATGCCCTCGCTCTTCTCTATCACCACGATGTCCTTGTCCTCGTAGACAATCTTCACGTACTTGTTCTCCAGCATCGTGCTCTGGCGGTGGCGTGAAACGCGCACCACCTCGCCCACGTGCAGGGGGGTGTCGTGGCGTGTGACCAGTTTGCGGTCCACGGTGATGGCTTTGCCAGAAAGCAGGTCCTTGGCCCTGTTGCGGCTTATGCCCATTTGTTTCAGCAGGAAGTCCAGCAGCGTGCTCTCCTCCCTGACGGGTATTTCTATGTATTTGCTTGCGGCATAGGCCGCGCCGTTAGTGTTTCGCATAATGAGTGTAATGGTATCCTCTCCGTGTAGGTGGGATGGGGTAGGGATGGAGGATTACTTCCTCTCCTTCAGGTAGCCGTGTCTGTAGGCATATACCAGTTCGCGGAGGTCGGCAATGCGCACCTGTATCTTGCCGCCCAGGTCGGTGTCGCGCACACGGAGACGGTGGCCGGTCATTTCCACCAGTTGTATGCTGGAGTGCGTGTCGGTGCCGTTCTGTATGGCATCCTTGCGGCTGGTGAACGGTTCGTGCTGGATGAGTTCAAAGCCACGGCTGTGGTACACCAGTGTGTAGCCGGCAATGCCCGTGGTGGAGTGGTAGTGCTGGGAGAAACCTCCGTCGATGACCATCAGGCGGCCGTCTGCCTTGATGGGGCTTTCGCCCTCTGCCACGTGCACGGGCACATGTCCGTTGATGATGTGGCGGTGTTCGCCCTTCACGCCGAAACTGTCCAGGATGTAATCGCACACCTTGGGGTCGTTGCGCAGGCGGAAGTATGCGCCCTTCTCTTCATGTATCAGCGACTTGTCCGAGCAGAAGTAGCGCTCGAAGGTGATCATGCGCTTCTTGTCGAACAGGGGAGACTCGGGACCGCACCACAGGTACATCAGATAGTCGCGCGCCTCCACACGTTCCTTGCGTGGGATGTCGCGGTTGAAGGCCTTGCGCACCATAATGCCTATTCTGTCCATGAGTTCGCGGCCGGAACTCTTCCTGCCCATCAGTTCCACCTCCTTCAGCGTGCCGTCCTCGTTGAGGGGAACGGAAGCGTGGAACAGGAGGTTGCCGTTGCAGATGTTGTACATGCCGCCATGGGACAGGATGCACTTGATGTGCTTCTGCAACTTGTCGGACACGCGGAAGGAGTGCTTCAGTTTGCGCAGCATGTCCTCCTCCTCGGGTGTGAGCCGGTAGGGGTCGCTCCAATCCACGGTGGGGAACAGGGTGTCGCGCAGGGGATACTCCTGGCCGTTAACGCTGAACGTGCCGCGTTCGGGGTTGACATGCTCCAGTGTGCCTTCGCGCGAGATGACCCATTCGGGGTGTGCGTTTATTGTCTGCTGCTCCACCTTGAACTGGATGATGGTGATGGCCTTGTGCATCTTGCCGATGAGTTCCCTCTGGCGCTCGCTCAGTTTGCCGTACCTGTTGCTGGGCAGGAAGATGGTGCAGGGGTCGTCCTTGTATGCCTCCAGTGCCAGGGTGGCCAGAGGCAGGAGGTTGATGCCGTATCCGTCCTCCAGGGTGTCCATATTGCCGAAGCGCAGGCAGAACCTCAGTACCGTGCAGATGCAGCACTCGTTGCCGGCGGCGGCACCCATCCACAGGGCGTCGTGGTTGCCCCAGGTGAAGTCGAAGTTGTGGTAGTTCATCAGTGCGTCCATGATGATATGCGCACCGGGACCGCGGTCCCACACGTCGCCCAGGATGTGCATCTGGTCTATGGCCAGGCGCTGTATCACCTGGCAGATGGCCGTGATGAAGTTGCCCGCCTGTCCCGTCTGCACAATGCTGTCTATGATGCACTGGAAGTAGGCCTGCTTGTTGCCGTCCTCGGCATTCTCGTGCATGAGTTCCTCTATGATGTAGGCAAACTGCTGGGGCAGGGCCTTGCGCACCTTGCTGCGGGTGTACTTGCTGCACACACTCTGGCACACGCGGATGAGGCGCAGGAGCGTGTCGCCATAGAAATCGGCAGGAAGTTCCTCTTCCTGAGCCTCCAGAAGTTCCAGTTTCTCCTCGGGATAGTATATCAGCGTGCAGAGTTCGCGGATACGTTCCTCGCTGAGTTTGTCCCCGTAGAGTTCGCGAACCTTGCGCTTTATGTTGCCCGATGCGTTGCGCAGGATATGTTCGAAGGCCTCGTGCTCTCCGTGTATGTCTGCCATGAAGTGCTCCGTGCCCTTTGGCAGGTTCAGTATCGCTTCAAGATTGATGATTTCCGTGCATGCCGCCTCCACGCTGGGGAAGTTTTGTGCCAGCAGACCCAAAAGTCTCATGTCGGCCTTGATACGTTCGGCCATATCGTTCTTAGTGTGCTCCATAGCAGTATAAAGTGTTCAAATTTATCCACAAATGTACTATTTTAAAAGCATCTGCACAAATTATAGGGGCTTTTTTTGTAACTTTGTATCCGAAAAGATACGAAGACAGTAAATGGATTAAAAGATAATGCGTGTATGAAACGACAGTTCTTGCTTCTGACCATGTTATTTTCCGTGTTGCTTTCTTATGCCGGACAGGAACCTGCATCAGCAACCAGGGACAGCATAGTGGTTGACTCCATCACGGGAGACGTGCGTAAGTATAAGTTAACGGACAACAAGACGCTGAAGCCCCTTTACTGGGTGTACAACTATCTGGCCAACTCCAACAAGATGCGCAGCGATGTCAGTTACGACGGAGGCTTCGTTTTCGGTCCTGCCTACAACATCAACACCGGCTTTGCCATAGGTGGCGGATACAGCGCCCTGTATTCTTTTGACAAGAACGACCCCACATTGCAGAAGAGCATTGTAAACGGATTCTTCCAGGTCAGCGTGAAGGGCATCGTGGCCATCGGTGTCGAGGGTCATAACTATATGAAGGGCGACAAGCAGCGCTTCAACTACGAGTTCAGTTTCACGCACTATCCCTCTGCCTTCTGGGGTATAGGTTATGATACGTCCATCGACAACTACTATGCCAACCGAATGGTAGACTCCAAGCAGTTGCTCGTGAAATTGGAGGGCGACTACACATGGCGTCTGGCCAAGAACCTGTATTTCGGTCCCAAGATAGACTTCCTCTATTCTAACCTGTACAAGACCCACGACAATATCCCCAAGGGAGAGGAACACCTGTATCCCAACGGCCTTATGGAGCACTTCCTGGCTCTTCCCGACGGAAGCGGACACCAGCCGTTCTCTCAGGTGGCGCTCGGTTTGGGTGTTACCCTTACCTATGACTCCCGCGACTTTGCCACCAATGCCTACAAGGGTCATTACTTCAACCTCCAGCAGTTGGGATTCATGCCCGGAGTGAACAAGTACGGATTCTTCACCACCGATGTGAAGTATCAGGTCTACACCCCCTTGTGGAAGAAATGTACGTTGGCATTCCAGGCGCACGGACGCTTCAACTATGGCAACGACGTGATACCCTGGATACGTCTGGCCAGCACGGGCAATCAGGGCATGGGACGAGGATACTTCTTCGGCCAGTACCGCGACAATAACGTTATGGAGACCCAACTTGAACTTCGCCAGCGTCTGATATGGCGTTTCGGTGTCGTTGCCTGGGTGGGAGCCATCAACATCTTCCACGACTTCAACCACATCTACATGAACAAAACCCTGCCCACATACGGCTTTGGCTTGCGATGGGAGTTCAAACCGCGTGTGAACGTGCGAGTCGACTGGGGTTTCACCAAGACTGGCAACAGCATAGTCTTCAATATCGGCGAGGCATTCTAATGCAGCCTTCATAAAGGAAATAACTATTCTTAAAGGATGAAGAAGAGCATCATTACCATATTCTCGGCCTTTCTCGCCCTTGGTTCCTTTGCGCAGAGCGAGGAGTTGATAAAGTTTGGCAACTTCGACCAATGGCTTCAGCGCGACATAAAAGAAAGCACTATCATCGGAGGAGAGACGCGAACCTTGTTCGAGGTGGCTCCCCAGGCGCACTGGAATAAGGCCAACGGCAAGCAGAACATCCCCTATACCAATCAGGGAGGTTCCCCCTGGGCAACCAGCAACGTCTATGCCCGGGTAAGCGGCATTACCAAGACAAATGCCTGTGTGTACAGAGACAATCACAACGAAGGGTATTGCGCAAAACTCGTCACTCAGGTGGTAAAGGTAAAGGTCCTTGGCATGATTAACATCAGCGTCCTGGCATCAGGCTCCATCTTCACGGGCGAGATGATAGAACCCATCACCGGCACGGACAATCCCATGTCCAAGATGGACCTTGGCATGCCCTTCAACCGTCGCCCCAAGGCCATAAAACTTGACTATCGCGTAAAACTTACCGACTCGCCTAACCGTATCCGCCAGACAGGCTTTTCCAAGGTGTCTACCGTTCCCGGCAGAGACATGCCCGAGATGGTCGTAATATTGCAACAGAGAAAGGAGAATGCCGATGGCAGCATCACCGCCAAGCGTGTGGGTACACAGATATACAAGTTCACCCAAAGCACAAACGGATGGGTGGAGGGCAAGGCCTTCGACATAATGTACGGCGACATTACCAAGCACCCCGGCTACACCAAGCGTATGGACCTGATGCGTGGCGATGCCACCATCTATGCCCGTAACAGCAAGGGAGAGAATGTGCCAGTGGACGAGAACGGATGGGCCGACGCCTCGGCAACACCCACACATGCCATTGTCAAGTTCGATAGCAGCCATGGCGGAGCATACATAGGCAGCATAGGCACGACATTGTGGTTGGACAACATCAAGTGGGTGTATTGATTGGCGAGCGGTAGGACCCCCTCAGTCCCCCTGTAGGGGGAGGAGAGGGTAAGGTTTTAGCATTTAACGTTTAACATTTTGCGGATGAGCGCTGAGTAATACAAACAATAAATGACAAACAGTATCATGAAGACACCATATTATATGATAGAAGAGAGGTTGCTGCGCAGCAACCTTTCATTGATTCAGGACGTGGCACGTCAGAGCGGAGCCGAGATAATACTGGCCTTCAAGGCCTTTGCCCTTTGGAAGACCTTTCCCATCTTCCGCGAGTACATCACGCACACCACCGCCAGCAGTCCCTACGAGGCACGTCTGGCCAAGGAAGAGTTTGGCAGCCCTGCCCATACCTACAGTCCTGCATATACAGAAGACACCTTCGGCGAGATACTTTCCAACTCCTCTCACATTACTTTCAACAGCCTCTCGCAATACGAGGCATTCTTCCCCAAGGTAGAGCGGTGGAACAGGGAGCATGCAGGGGAGGAGCATATCAGTTGTGGCTTGCGCATCAATCCCGAGCACTCTCACATTGAGACCGACCTGTACAATCCCACCGCACCGGGTTCGCGCTTCGGTGTCATCTCCGGGCAGATGCCCGAGTCTCTGCCTTCAGGCATTGAAGGCTTCCATTGTCATTGCCATTGCGAGAGCAGTGCCGAGGACCTTGCCGACAACCTTATATATATAGAAGAACGGTTCGGCCGCTGGTTCCCCCAACTCAAATGGCTCAACCTTGGCGGAGGCCACCTCATGACACGCCAGGGCTACAATGTTCCCCTCCTCATAGAAACTATCCGTGGTCTTCGCCAGCGTTATCCCAACCTGCGCATCATCCTCGAACCCGGTTCCGCCTTTGCATGGCAGACGGGTCCCCTCGTTTCCTCTGTGGTGGACATCGTGGAGAATCACGGCATCCGCACCGCCATTCTGGATGTCTCCTTCACCTGCCACATGCCCGACTGCCTGGAAATGCCATACTGGCCGGCCGTCAGAGGTGCGGAAACCATAGAAGACCCCGAAGGCCTTGTTTCCTCAGAGCAGGACAATGGAGGCTACGTCTATCGCCTTGGTGCCAACTCGTGCCTTAGCGGAGACTTCCTCAGTTCATGGCGCTTCGACCATCAACTGCAAATAGGGGAGCAAATTATCTTCGAGGACATGATCCACTACACCACGGTGAAGACCTGCATGTTCAACGGCATACACCATCCCTCCCTCACCATCCTCCGCCAGGACGGAACCCACGACATGCTGCGTGAATTCCGCTACGAGGACTACCGCGACCGCATGGATTAGGACTCCCAATAACTTATGGTGGCGCATGAAAAAAGCAGTGTTGTTTTACGGTTGGACAACACTGCTTTTTATATAGATTTGATTTTGCTTGGTATGAAATATAGAAATGGAATAGACTAGGCTTATGACACTTAGTGAATTTACTTGATGATGTCCATTTCCATGAATACCTTCTTCAGTTTCTCTACGGCGCGGTCAACCTGCTCGGTGGTGTGGTTGGCCATAAGGGCGAAGCGCACCAGAGTGTCGGTGGGGGCACATGCAGGGGGGATAACGGGGTTGATGAACACGCCTTCCTCGAATGCACGGGCAGTGACGATGAAGGTCTTCTCCAGGTCGCGGACATACAAGGGGATGATGGGGCTTTCTGTATCGCCAATCTCGAAGCCTTCTTCCTTGAAGCGCTTCAGGGCATAGCGTGTAACGTCCCACAGGGCTTCCAGACGCTCGGGCTCTGCCTTCAGGATGCGAAGTGCCTCACGTGCCGATGCAGTGGCGGCAGGAGTGCAACTGGCGCTGAAGATGTATGTACGTGCGGTATGGCGAAGGTAGTTGATGACGGTCTTGTCTGCGGCAATGAAACCGCCCACGCTTGCCAGGCTCTTGGAGAAGGTGCCCATGATGAGGTCTACTTCGTGTGTCAGGCCGAAATGGTCGCAGACACCACGGCCGTTGCGTCCGAATACGCCAATGCCATGAGCCTCGTCCACCATGATGGCGGCGTTGTACTTGTGCTTCAACTCTACGATTTCGGGCAGTTTGCAGAGGTCGCCCTCCATGGAGAATACACCGTCAACGACAATCAGTTTGATGCTGTCGGGGTTGCAACGCTTCAGTACGCGCTCCAGATCCTCCATGTCGTTGTGCTTGAAGCGCAACTGTGTGGCGAAACTGAGACGGCGTCCGTCCACGATGGATGCATGGTCGCGGTCGTCACAGATGATATAGTCGTCCTTGCCCAACAGTTGGGGGATAACGCCGCTATTTACGGTGAAACCTGTTGCGAAAACCAGGGCATCGTCCATACCGACAAATTCGGCAAGTTCCTTTTCCAATTCTACGTGGATGTCCAGAGTTCCATTGAGAAAGCGGCTGCCTGCGCATCCGCTACCATACTGTCTCATAGCCGCAACACCGGCTTCGATGACACGGTAGTCGCCTGTCAGGCCTGTGTATGCATTACTGCCGAACATCAGTACGTTGTGTCCGCCCATGGCAACTTCTGTGCCCTGCTTACCCTCGATTTCACGGAAATAGGGGTAAATGCCTTTCGCCTTGATTTCGTCTGGCAAGGTGTACTTGGCCAGTTTGTCTTGTAACAATCCCATATCTTTGTCTGTATTATATGTACTGTTGTATGTGTTAATATCAACTGCAAAGATAAGAATTTTATTTTTAAAATCTGCCTATGCTTGCATGATTTCTTTGTTTGTGTGCAATTTTATTCCTCTGTATATTATATAATATGTATGGAAAGGCATAAAATCAGTATCTTTGCCCAGTAATATATAAAAACACGACATTAGTGAAGAGAATTTGGTTCATCGTAAATCCTATATCGGGAACGCATGACAAAAAAGGAATTGTGGCCAAGATACCGGAATACTTTCCCGAATGCAGATTTGCGACAGAAATAAAGTATACGGAATATTCCGGTCATGCAGCTGAGATAGCCCGCATGGCCGTTGAGCAGGGGGTGGACATAGTCGTGGCCATTGGCGGTGACGGAACGGTCAACGAGACCGCCCGTGCTCTGATACATTCCAATGTGGCCTTGGGTATCGTGCCATGTGGCAGTGGCAACGGGCTTGCCCGTCATCTTTTCCTTCCCATGAATCCCGACGGTGCGTTGCAGGTGATTTCCGAATGTAACATTCACACTCTGGATTACGGTCTGATAAACGGTCTGCCCTTTTTCTGTACGGCAGGTGTGGGGTTTGATGCTTTCCTCTCGGACAGGTTCAACAAGTCCGGCAAGCGTGGTTTGCTTTCCTACATAGAAAATGCACTGACAGAAGGTGTTTCCTATGAACCGGAAACCTACGAACTGGAGATATTGGGTGAGGAGTCAGAGGTAAAGACATACAGGGCATTCCTCATAACATGTGCCAATGCATCGCAGTACGGCAACGACTTCTACATTGCCCCACATGCATCTATGTCCGACGGTCTGATGGACGTGACGATAATGGAACCGTTTACCGTTTTCGAGACTCCACAGATAGCCTACCAGTTGGTACACAAGACCATTACACAGAACTCGCACATTAAGACGTTCCGATGCAAGGACCTGATTATCCGAAGGACTAAGCCAGGCGTAATTCACGTGGACGGGGATCCGAAGGATTCAGAATCTGAGGTGCGTGTCTCGCTGGTCCCTAAGGATATACGCATGGTGGTGAATGCCAACAAACAGCCATGGCAACCGCCATTGCTGAGGATGTTTACAGATATCTATACGGGTGTGAGTGCTCCTTTCAAGCAAACGCCAAAGAAGATAAGCAAGATAAACGACGAATTGCTGAACAAATTGCGCCGTAAAGACCAACCCTAATCACACACAACAGAAATGATACTTTATCCCAACTGCAAGATAAACCTTGGATTGAACATAGTTGCCAGACGAAGTGACGGCTATCACGATATAGAAACGGTATTCCTGCCGATTCCTTTGTCTGATTGCTTGGAAATAACCCCGGCCCCTGAAGACTCATTTGTGATAGACGGCAGGGAACTGGATTGTTCTGCCCAGGACAATCTTGTTGTCCGCGTGCTGAACATGCTCCGTGCCGAGGAGAGGGACATACCGCCAGTTTCCATACGCCTGACAAAGAACATACCTTCAGGTGCAGGTCTTGGCGGAGGTAGCACGGATGCCGCTTTTATGATGAAGGGGCTGAACGAATTGTTCGACCTTGGACTTTCCGATGCCCAAATGGCCATACGGGTAGGACGGCTTGGCGCGGATTGCCCGGTTTTCATTGCCAACAAACCCGTTTATGCAGAGGGAAAGGGTGATGTTTTCACACCGCTCCCAGTTCCCTTGGTGGAGAAAAACTATTTCTCCCTGCCTCCCGTGGGCAGCATACTGCCCCCAACCATCCCTCTGTCTATCCCTGCCGTGTTGGATGGATATTGGTTGGTGTTGGTGAAGCCTAACGACTTCATTTCCACAAGGGAGGCTTATGCCGCTGTAACACCACGTCCTTCCAAGGTTTCGTTGAAGGACATCATTTCGCAACCTGTAAAGACCTGGCGCGGACAGATGGTAAACGACTTCGAGGCAAGCGTATTCCCCACGCACCCTGTGGTAAGTTCCATTTGCGACCAACTGTATATGCTCGGTGCATCCTATGCCGCCATGAGCGGAAGCGGCAGCACAGTATATGGCCTGTTCCGCCAGCAACCGGTACTTGGCGAAGTCTTCTCCGGTTGTTTCTTGTGGCAGTGCAAGTTATAATTTTCAGATAGATATTTGGTATGGAAAGAGAAGATAGGTGGAAGATTCTGGAGAGCACCTACATATCCCGCCGCCCATGGATGACGGCCCGTCTGGACAAGGTGCAACTTCCCGACGGTCGCATCAATCCCGAGTATTGGGTTCTGGAGTTTCCTGATTGGGTAAACGTAATAGCCATTACCAAGGACGCTGAAATGGTGATGGTACGCCAGTATCGTCATGCGTTAGGGATTACGGAGTACGAACTTTGTGCCGGTGTGATGGAGGAGGGGGAGACACCCTTGCAGGCAGCCAAGCGTGAACTTATGGAAGAAACCGGTTTCGGAGGCGGTGAATGGATGGAATACATGACCATCTGTGCCAATCCCTCCAACCATACAAATCTGGCACGCACTTTCCTTGCAACAGGCGTGGAGCGCCTTGCAGAGCAGCATCTGGATGACACGGAGGAACTTACTTGCCATCTCCTTACTCAAGAAGAGGTCTTTGGCATGCTGCAGCGTGGAGAGATACTTCAGGCCCTTATGGCAGCTCCCCTTTGGAAGTATTATTATGAGAAGCAGACACTGAATCCGTTATAATACATATATAGATATGGGACAATATTGGACACGAAAAGGAGACCAGGAGGACAAGGACGAGCGCACTGTATGTCCATGGACAGAGCATGTGGGGCATGGAGACAGGTTCATGCCCGACCCTAAATCGGATAAAGAATAACTATATATTACAGAAGGGGAGGATATGCTATGCGTTTTCAACTTCCGTCTGTATTGACCATTAACGGTTCGGATGCCGTAGGCGAGGCAGGCCTTGGTGTTGATGTCCATACTATTTCCGCAATGGGAGGCCGTTCCCTGGTGGCAATGACATCGCTTGCCCTCAGGACAGGAAGAGAGGACGTAGTATTTCACGACCTCCAGCCGCACTTGGTAGCCGACCAGATAGAAGCGGCTTTATTTGACAGTAAGCCCAAGGCAGTGAAGGTTGGTCTGGTACGCCTGCCTGAAACCATGTTGCTCGTATCCCGATTGATTGCCGGCCTGCCTCACAGGGTGATGGCACCCTCAATCATGACTTCCGAAGGTAAACAGCTTCTTTCTACAGAGGAGGTGTCTGCATGGATGAAACACCTTCTGCCCTTATCAAACCTTTTGATTCTCAGGGTCCGCGAAGCGGAGATAATGCTTGGTCGGACTATTTCCTCGGACGAACAGATGTTGCAGGCGGCCATGGAACTGCATGCCCTTGGTGCAGGTGCTGTGTTGTTGCGTGGCGGTCATGTCATAGACAATTATCTGACCGCCCTTTTGTATGATGGTGAAAAGCATAGTTTCTTTACTTCGCGCAACACCTCGGGATGGCAACGCCATGGTGTGTCGGGTGCCATGACATCGGCAATAGCCGTACGTTATGCCATGGGAGATTCCACGGAGCAGGCGGTGGCAAATGCACATTCCTATGTACATTCTCGTATAGTATATGCTGTTTCGCCTTCAAAGGGGACATATACCATGCGCCCGGCCGACATATACAACAACTTCCTTTCGCTATTGGCTGCCCATTACACCAAGGCGCACGATGTTGTTTACTATGCCTCCATGCTCTGCGTCTCTCCAAGATACTTGCAATACATTACTGATAAGGTCGTAGGGCGTTCGCCCAAGCAAATCATATCGGATTACCTGATGCAGGAATCACGCTCTATGCTCATGTGCACGCGTTTCACCATTCAGGAAATAGCCATCCGCCTTGGCTTTTCCTCACAGGCACAGTTTGCGCGTTTCTTTACCAGAGAGCAGGGTACAGCACCGCAGGCATACAGGCATAGTTTATCCGTTTCGGAATAAGATTTTGCGTTACGGGAACAAAATACCCTCTTTCTTCTTTATTCTCCATATTTTTGCCGGCAGAAAAGAATGCCGGCATAAACATTAATCGTATCAACAAGGTTAACAAGCAGAATTATGGAAGAGAAGAAGTTTGACCGCAACCTTGCAGAAAGACTCAAGGGCGGTGTAATCATGGATGTAACCTCACCGGAACAGGCCCGTATTGCCGAGGCGGCCGGTGCTGTGGCTGTTATGGCTCTTGAACGTGTGCCTGCCGACATCCGTGCTGCTGGTGGCGTATCCCGTATGAGCGACCCGAAGGTAATAAAGGCAATACAGAATGCTGTCAGCATCCCTGTGATGGCCAAGTGCCGCATAGGTCATTTCGTGGAGGCACAGATATTGCAAGCATTGGGCATAGATTACATAGATGAGAGCGAGGTCCTGTCACCGGCCGATGACGTCTACCATGTGGACAAGCGCCAGTTCCGTGTTCCCTTTGTATGCGGAGCGCGTGACCTCGGCGAAGCATTGCGACGCATCAATGAAGGTGCTATGATGATTCGTACAAAGGGAGAGGCCGGAACGGGCGATGTGGTGCAGGCCGTCCGTCACATGCGTGCCATGCAAAGTGAGATACGTCGTATCGTATCCCTCAATGCTGATGAACTCTACGAGGCCGCCAAAGGCCTGTGTGTCCCCTACGAACTTGTGTTGTATGTCCACGACAATGGCCATTTGCCAGTTCCAAACTTTTCTGCAGGTGGTGTGGCCACTCCGGCCGATGCTGCCCTGATGAGACAGTTGGGTGCAGAAGGTGTTTTCGTGGGTAGCGGTATATTCAAGAGCGGGAATCCGGCAAAGCGTGCCAATGCCATTGTGCAGGCCGTTGCCAACTACAACAACCCCGGCATCATTGCAGAACTGAGCGAGGACCTTGGCGAAGCCATGGTGGGCATCAACGAGAGTGAAATCAGGATATTGATGGCAGAGCGCGGACAGTAACCGGTCGCCTGCCCGGCTTGAAGTGCCCAGTTGTCTTTTGTTGGCAGGATGTCAGGCTAATTGTGCGAACAGGGAGGCCGTTATCACGGTGAGCACACCGCTGGTGACGATGGCCAGCGAACTCATGGCGCCCTCTGTCTGCCCCATCTCCATTGCCTTGGCGGTACCTATTACGTGCGAGGCCGAACCGATAGCGATTCCCTTGGCTATCGGTTCCTTTACTTTGATGAGTCTCAGGAACTTCTCGGCAAAGATGTTTCCTGTTATACCGGTGATCACAATGACTAATATTGTCACTGGTACATTCCCTCCCAGTTCCTCGGATACCCCCATGCCGATGGCTGTGGTTATGGACTTGGGCAAAAGTGTGACGTATGCCTGATGGTCCATGCCCAGAAGCAATACCATTCCCAATATGCTTGTCATGCTGCCCAGTACTCCGGCGGTGATGCCAGTGGCCACGGCATGATAGTTTCGCTTCAGATGTTCTATCTGTTCATAAAGCGGCACGGCCAGGCACACCGTGGCGGGGGTGAGCAGATAACTGATTACGTCCGCCCCCTTGGCATAACTCTCGTACGATGTGCCTGTGGCACACAGAAAACCTATGGACAGGACTATGGAAACCAACAACGGATTCATCAGTGTCCATCCGCTCACTTTCTTCAGCCATATGCCTATGCAGTATGTTCCCAGGGTGAGCATTACGCCCATATATACGGACTCTGCCAGAAAATCATGCATTGTCTTTTCCATTCCCGCTTTCCTCCTGTATTCTTCTATTCTTCTGCCAGAGTATAATCCTCTGCGTTGTCCATCCTGCTATGGCCATTACCGCAAAGGTACTTGCAAAAGTGATGGCCAGATACTCCGGCCAGTTGTCTTTGATGTTCTCCCACGAACTTATCAGTCCCACGGCAGGGGGCACGAACATCACCGGCATGGAAATTATCAGCGTTGTGCTAACCTCCCGTATCTGCTTTACCTTAACCCATTTGAGTTCTAGCGCTATGAACAGCAGGACAATGCCGTAGATGCTTGCCGGGATAGGGAAGGGCAGTAGTCTGCGCATCAGTTCCCCTGCAAAAGAGAAGCATATTATTATAAATAGTTGTATCACGTATCTCATGACTGTTCCTCCTATATATAATATATATAATGTATTTGGGTATCGGTTTACTTAAAAAGTGTTTAGAGTTCAAAATTGATGCAAAATTACAAATATTTTCCAAGATAATACTTGCAAGTGATTAGAAATTGCCATACCTTTGTAATGACTACAAAAGATAAGTCATCAAAAGAGCAACTAATATTAACCTATAAAACCATAAGATTATGTCAAAGTACAAAGGAACACAGACCGAGAAGAACCTGATGGAAGCATTCGCTGGCGAGTCACAGGCAAGAAACAAGTACACCTACTTCGCTTCTAAGGCAAAGAAGGAGGGCTTCGAGCAGATCGCAGAGATTTTCCAGAAGACTGCTGATAACGAGAAGGAGCATGCAAAACTCTGGTTCAAGGAACTGGAAGGCATCGGTGATACCGCACAGAACCTGCTGGCTGCTGCCGAGGGTGAGAACTACGAGTGGACAGACATGTACGACGGTTTTGCCAAGACCGCCGAGGAGGAAGGTTTCAAGGCTCTTGCCATGAAGTTCCGTCTGGTTGCCGCCATCGAGAAGCGTCATGAAGAGCGCTACCGTGCACTGCTCAAGAACGTTGAGATGCAGGAAGTGTTTGCAAAGAGCGACGTTAAGGTTTGGGAATGCCGCAACTGTGGCCACATCGTAGTAGGCGAGAAGGCTCCAGAGATTTGCCCCACCTGTGCACATCCCCAGGCTTACTTCGAGATTCACATTGACAACTACTAATCTTCAAGACTTACGGCAGCTTCGTGCTGCCGAAGTTTTATGACAACATTCTAATTACAAACCATTAAACAAGATAACTATGAAGAAATATATTTGTGACGTATGCGGTTGGGAGTATGATCCCGAAGTTGGAGTACCCGAGCAGAACATTGCCCCCGGCACAGCATTTGAGGACCTTCCAGAGGATTTCTTCTGCCCTCTGTGCGACGTAGGTGCAGACCAGTTCTCACCCCTTGACTGATTAGAAGCAAGAGACTATAGTCTTGCACATCAATAAACGACAAAGGCCCTGCATCCAGGACCTTTGTTGTTGTATTATATGTGCGCAAAACGGTCTCTGTTTTGCCTAACTTAATATAATTAGTGTTTGATGTGATGTTATGCTCTGATTGTTTCCTCAAACATCAGATAGTGGCTTTCCTGCATGCCAAGCCGGCAGTAGGCCTGTTGGGCGGAAAAGTTGGTCTTGTCGGCATACAGGCGTATTTGCGCGACGCCGTTTTCCTTGGCCATCTCTTTCAATGTGGCATACATGGCTTTGTACACGCCTTTCTTCCTGTATTCCGGCATCACGTAGACACTCTGTATCCACCAATACCACAGGTTGTTCCAGTCGCTCCATTCGCGTGTCAGCATCAGGCTTCCTATGGCCTTGCCTTCTGCACGGGCAACAAGGTATATGCCTTTTGACTCGTCGTTAATGGCGGCGGTCACTCCCTTGGTCAGTTTATCATTGTCGAGTGTCGTGCCTTCCGATTCCATAGCCATGTCTGCCTGGAACCTGACTATGCTTTCTATGTCGTCTGCTTCTCCACGAGTAATTACAAGGTTCATCTTTTCCGTCATCAGTTAATCAGTTTTTATCTTTTTCGGTTCCACAGCGTCACAGAATCCGGCGCAGATGGTCAAGGATGCGCTTTCTGGATTGCTTGGGTGTGGCCGTAGGACTCTTCCCATATGCCGTATCTGTACGTTGTGTCCATGCTTGTAGATGATGGCTTTCTGGAAGGCGTTAATCCACTAAGTTTGCAATGAGTATAGCGAGAAACATAATAATGGCATAAAAGCATACCATTATAATCATTATATATGGTTTGAGCGTTTCCCATTGTTCGTCAATGAAATCCCGTTCCGCATGTCCAATGTCCGTGTTCTGTTGTGATAAACCTCCGTGGTTGTTATCGTAGACAGGAGGTTGGTCGTATGTGAAAAAATCGTTGGATATGTATGTTGCGTAATTGTCTTTGCCTACACTTTCCGTAAATTCCTGAATTAAGATGCATGTGTTAGAGTCGCTGTAAGATGCCTTGACGAATGCCCAGTCATATATTGATGTTTCGGTATCGTAGTCCTGGTAGGACGGCGAGGGTGAAAAGATGTTGACAGGTGTCTTCTCTGGCTGGGACTTTTCTTCCGATACCGCACTCGGTTTGGCCTCTGGTTGAACATCCGTAGCAGTACTTACACTTGTGAGCATGCGGTTCAGCAAGTTCCCCAAAATGGATTTGCTATTCTGCTTTCTGTAATTGTTTTCTTGTTTGTTGTAATTGCCTTCGGAGCGTTTCATGATGGGGTAGGTTGGGACTTGTGGGCCTATTTGGATTTAAGGTTATAGGTAGGTTCATTCTCTGCTGACCATAAGTTTGTCTATTCGGGCATTGTCTTTGTCCACGATCTGGAACTTGAAACCCTTCCACGTGAAGTGTTCGCCGGTAGAGGGTACGCGCTCCATTTCCGTCAGGCACAGGCCTGCCACGGTGGTGTAGTCGGCATCGCTTTCCATGAGGTCCTCGCTGTCGAAGAAGGTAAGGAAGTCGTACATGCTGCACTGTCCGTCCACGAGCCATGCCTCGCGGTCGTGGCATTTCACTATTTGCGGGTCTTCGGCGTTCCCGTCTTCTATGTTGCCGACGATGCCTTCCATCATGTCCTTCAGGGTGACAATGCCCAGACATGAACCGTATTCGTCGCAAACAAGGCCTCGCGAGATGTTCTCGGACTTCATCTGCTCCAGCATCTTGTAAATGCTGGTGTTCTCATGGAAATACGTGGCGGGGCGGATGAGTTTCTCCAGGGCGAAGTCCTTGTCGTCCAGTGCCACAAAGAGGTCTTTCAGAAGTGCCAATCCACGGATGTTGTCCATACTGCCCTCGGAGACGGGATACACCTCATAGAGGTTTTCGCGTATCACGGTCTTTATCTCCTCTGCGCTTTGTCCGAGGTCTAGACAGACGAGGTCGTGCTTGGAGGTCATAATGGAACCTACGGTCAGGTCGCCCATCATGAAGATGCGGTTCACAAGGTCTTCCTCCATGGGCTGGACTTCACCGCTGTCCTTGCCTTCCTGTATGATGGACTTTATCTCCTCTTCCGTCACCTTGCTTCCCTCGTCGCGAAGGCCTATCAGCGAGAATATGACCGACGTGCTTTTGGACAGAAGCCATACGAAGGGAGCTGCCATGGTGGAGAGGTAATTCATCGGTGTCGCCATAGCCTTGGCAATGCTTTCTGCCGTGGCCATTCCTATGCGCTTGGGCAGCAGTTCTCCGAAAAGCAGGGTCAGGAAGGTAACGATTATCACAATCACCCCCTGTGCCAAAGTCATGGAATAGCTGTGTGCCATGCCCAAGGCGTCCAGCAATGTGGCCAGGGAACCGGCCAACTGGCTGCCGGAGTAGATACCGGTGAGAATGCCTATGAGCGTGATGCCTATCTGTATGGTGGAAAGCATGCGGTTGGGGTTCTCCGCTATGGACAGGGCACGCCGTGCACGCTCGTTGCCGTTTCTTGCTTCTGTGGAAAGGCTCGACTTCCTGGCCGACACCATGGCCATTTCCGTCATGGACAGTATGCCGTTGAGCAGGATAAGTCCCAGTATGATAAGTATTTCGTTCATGTTATTTTACTGTCTTGTTTGCTTGTATCAGGCGTGCTATCTCTCCGAAGAGAAGCACGGGCATAGTCATGGCGGATATGCAGAACCATTCCGTAAGGCTTAGGGGAACCACGTTGAACATCTTGCCTCCAAATGTGACGATGCTGTATTGGCCGCCAATGATGAGCGCTATGACCCACAGGAAACTCTTGCTCTGCCAGATGCCGGCAAAGGCGGAATGTCCTGTCATGAAAGCCTTGGCATTGAACATGTTCCAAACCTGAAGCATTACGAAGAAGGTGAAGAACCAACTGAGGTCGCGGGGAGACAGGTATCCGTTGTCCTGAAGAACGAGCAGTACGCCCACGAGGAGTGCCGTGAAGAGGATGCCGGTGGCGAATATGCTCCTTGCCATGGACTTGCTGATGATGAAGTCGCCGTTTTCTCCGCTTCGGCGCGGACGGTCGCGCATCACGGTCCAACTGGGAGGCAGTGATGCCAGGGCGCCGGCTGCAAAGGTGTCCATGATGAGGTTCACCCAAAGCATCTGTGTGATGGTGAGCGGAGAGCCGGTGCCGATGAGCGAACCGATGAGCACTATGGCGCAGGCTACCACGTTGATGGTCAGTTGGAACATGAGGAAGCGCTGTATGTTGCGGTACAGCGAGCGTCCCCACATGACGGCCTGCACTATGCTGGAGAAGGAGTTGTCCAGGATGGTTATGTCGCTTGCCTCCTTGGCCACGGAGGTGCCGTCGCCCATGGAAAGGCCCACCTGTGCCGCCTTCAGTGCAGGGGCATCGTTGGTGCCGTCGCCCGTCACGGCCACTACGGCATCCTGTTCCTGCAGGAGTTGTACCAGGCGTTGCTTGTCGGTGGGACGTGCACGGCACATGATCTTCAGAGCCTGTACCCGCTTGGCGGCCTCTTCGTCGGACAAGGCTTCAAAGGCAGGACCTGTGATTATGTTCTTGTCCGAGTCGTCCTGTGTCCAGATGCCTATCTGACGTGCTATCTCGCGTGCGGTTGCTGGAGTGTCGCCGGTAACTATCTTTATGTCTATGCCGGCCTTGCGGCATGCTCCCACGGCACGTGGCACGTCCTCCCTGACAGGGTCGGATATGGCCACCACACCCAGATAGGTGAGGTCCCTGGCCGACAGCCTGCCGTCCTCGTATGGTGCCTCTGCTTCCTTGTCGGTAAGTATCTTGTAGGCAAATCCCAGTGTGCGCATGGCCTGGTTCTGGTAGGAGAGCAGGAGCGATTCTATGTCGGCACGCATGTCGGCGGCAGGCTTTGTGCCGTTTTCCATGGCCACGTCCTTGCAATGTCCAAGCACTATTTCGGGTGCGCCCTTCATGTAGAGCACCTTGCTTCCCAAAAGGGGAGAGTCCACCACGGTGGCCATGTACTTGCGCTCTGTGGAGAAGGTAAGTTGGTTCACTATCCTGGCTCCGGAGCGCAACTTCTCATAGTCATGTCCCTGTGCATCCAGCCAAAGCAGCATGGCTGCCTCGGTAGGGTTACCCAAGGTCTTGACGGTGCCGTCCTGTCGGTTCAGGTTTGCCGTGGAGTTCACCGCTATGCCCTCGCGTATGAGCATGCTTGCATTGTCCTCTGCCAACTTCTGCTCCTTCAGGGGGAAGAAGGATGTCGTGTTCACACGCATCTGGTTCTGTGTCAGTGTGCCGGTCTTGTCCGTACAGATGACTGTAGTGGCTCCCATCGTCTCACAGGCATGCATCTTGCGTACCAGATTGTTGGCCTTCAGCATGCGGTTCATGCTCAGTGCCAGGCTCAGTGTCACGCTCATTGGCAGACCTTCGGGCACGGACACCACCACCAGGGTGACGGCTATCATGAAGTTGTTGAGGATATGTTCTATGTAGTAGAAGTTGCCGGCCTCTCCGCCCTGTAAGAACACCTTGGCGGTGAGCACCAGGAAAGTCAGTGCCGCTATGGTGTAGCCGGCCTTGCTGATGATGCCTGCCAGACGCTTCAGTTGCAACTGAAGTGGAGTGTCCAGATTGTTGTCCATCTGCGCTCCCTGGTTCACCTTACCATACTCTGTGGCGTCGCCTACGGCCTGCACCTGCATGATGCCGTGCCCGTCCACCACGGTAGTTCCGCGCATTGTCTGGTTGGAAGGATAGGTGGCCTCCGGGTCGAAGTCGGCCTCTATGGTAGTCTTGGAAATCAGCGGTTCGCCGGTAAGGGTGGATTCGTTCACCTGCAGGGAAACGGACTCCAGCAGGATGCCGTCGGCAGGAATCTCGTCGCCAGTGCCCAGCATCACTATGTCGCCCACTACGATGTCCGCCCTGGTGGTTTCGGTAACGTGTCCGTTGCGTACCACCGTCACCGGTATGTCGTCGTTCACCTGGTTCAGCACCTCAAAGGCCTTGGCTGCCTTGGCTTCGAAGAAGAAGCCTATGGTGCTTGCCAGCATTATGGCAAAGAAGATGCCCACGGGTTCTATGAAAGCCTCCAGTCCCTTCTGGTCGGGTCCCCAGCAATGTATTGCCGAGATAATCATGGCCAGCACCCATGCAAAGAGCAGGATGCGTATGATGGGATCTTCAAACTTCTCCAGGAACTGGATCCATAATGAAGTCTTCTTGGGTGGAGTGAGAATGTTGGTACCGTGTTTCCTTCTACTGTCTTCCACCTCCTGCGAGGTAAGTCCCTTTTGCAGGTCACCTTGTTCCATAATGTCTGTATGTTTATTTGATTCTTCGTGCAAAGGTAAGCATTTTAACCGACTATAAGGACATATACATTATTATTATAGGATTTCTTAACAAATACATGCTTGCCCCCTTTTTTGTGTGAAGTGACAATGGTAATGGATACACTGTTTTGTAATGGTATATCTTTTATATAAGAAACGTGTGGGGCATCACCAATGTAGGTACGATGCCCCATTTCTCTTGCCATGTCATTGTGCTCTGCTTCTTTTCGCTTTGCCTTATAGAGTGTTTCATCGCGTTCTTAGTGACGCTAAGGTTTATCGTCACTGATGATAAGTTTCACCGTCACTGATGATAAGTTTCACCGCCACCGATGATAAAGTTTACCGCCATTAGTGATAAAGTTTGCCATTATCGGTAACAGAATGGGTGCAATATGAAGGATGATTACTAGGAACTTGGTGTTTAACTGGTCTCAAATAGAGCATATAATCACTTTTTTGTTAAAATCCATTAACTCAATTAATATTTTCCGTATCTTTGCCATGACTTAGCCAGCCCTTCACGGGTGGATGGGTCAAGATCTTATTGGATTATGCTCCGATAGTGTCGCTTGCCGCAGGACTTGTTCCTGCAAGGAGTCTCATCAAGGAGCAGAAAGGACGTTTTCGAACGTTATCTTCGACCGACTCAACTTCGCAACTTGATCCTAACAGAAGATACCGCAACGAGGCGTCCATGCTGGGTGTATTATACCCGTATGCACATATTGTACCCTATGCCATAGGGAAACAATGTTCATACATCATATATAATACCCTTTGGCGTGGGCTGGCTGAGTTGCTTATCTCGTTAGGAAGGCAATGCGAAGGCCTAGTCGGTGGGATAAGCGAGGAAGTTTCTCCCACGTCTTTTTTTGTATCCGTAACTGAAGTAGAAATAAGGCCCAATCAGGGAGAGGTTGGAAAATGATTGCAAACTAATTTTTCTAACATATTTAATAATTATTTCTATGAGAACAATTAAATTATGGCTAGCAACGATAGCAATGCTATTGTGCAGCATTATGGCGAATGCCGCAGATTTTGAAGTCGATGGCATTTATTACAACATTACGTCTGAAACGGATAAGACGGTGGAAGTAACTTATTGTGGAAATTATGCAGGTCACTATCCAAATGCATACTCTGGTTCCGTTACCATTCCCGAGTCTGTTATTTATAATGAAAATACTTACTGTGTCAAAACCCTTGGAAATAAGGCTTTCATGGGCAGTAGCAATTTGACGTCTATCTCTATACCCAGTAGTGTCACCACCATTGGGTCTTATATTTTCTCTAGTTGTAAAAGTTTGACAACCATCACTATTGCTGAAGGCAACCAAAAGTATGATTCAAGAGACAATTGTAACGCTATTATAGAAACTCAAAAGAACACCTTAATAATTGGTTGTCAAGGGACAACCATCCCTAATAGTGTCACCACCATAGGGGCTGAGGCTTTCTATGCTTGCCCTCAATTGACGTCCATCATTATTCCCAATAGTGTCACAACAATAGGTTTTTTGGCATTCGGTAACTGCACTAAATTGACATCCATTACCATCCCAAATAGTGTGACAACAATTGAATCTCAGGCTTTCAGTGATTGCTCCTCTCTGACATCCATAACCCTCTCCAACAGAATTACAACCATTGAAGCAAGTGTATTCGAAGGTTGCTCTCGTTTGACATCCATCACCATTCCTAACAGTGTCACAACAATAGGTTATATGGCATTCGAAAAATGCCAAGGTTTGACGTCCATCACCCTCCCCAACAGTCTCAAAACAATTGGAGGGTTGGCTTTTAGTTTGTGCGATGCTTTAAAATCCATCACCATCCCCAACAGCGTTACTACCATTGGAGATAATGCATTCCAGGACTGCTCTAGTTTGACGTCCATCGACATTCCCAATAGTGTCACAACCATTGGGGTCGGTGTCTTTGCAAATTGTACTAGAATGACTTCCGTAACCCTCCCCAACAATGTAACATCCATTGGGAATCATGCTTTTTCTAATTGCCAAGGTTTGATGTCTATCACCATTCCAAACACAGTTAGAACCATAGGAGATGAAACTTTCAGGAATTGTACTTGTTTGACATCCATCACCATCCCGAACAGTGTAACCCGCATTGGTTTTTTTGCTTTTGAAGGTTGTATTTAGAAGCCCAAAACAACCAAAAACAACCAGAAATAACCAAACATAAACCTTTAATTATCAATATATTCTAAAATTTAACACTTTCAGGCTGCTTTTTGATGGTTCCCAAATTTCCACATATTTTTGAGA
>JAFVTT010000039.1 GCA_017503065.1 Bacteroidaceae bacterium
GGCAGGGTGGACAAAAAGTAGGATGACATGCCCATCAATGTCTTGATATTCATATCTTTGTGCCATATTATTAATGATATGGTAAAAAAAATGCTTTTTTTGTTGCTCTTCAAACGTTGTAAGGAACGGGCGTAGAGGTTCCAGCCAAATTTATAAATGCAAGGATTGTGGCAAACAATTCATAGGTGGCAAACGGCGCGACAAATCACAAGTAATAACTGACTATGTCGAAGGCAAGCAAACCTTGCAGCAACTTGCCTCTAAGTACAAAGTTTCCGAGAGAACAATTCGTCGCGATTTGGAAAATATGCGCTTTGTCCGTAAGAAAGCGAGGTGCAAAGAAGTGACAGTGCAGCTTGATACCACTTATTGGGGGCGCAGATTCGGTCTAATGGTCATCAAGGATGCTCTGCGTAACAAGATACTATGGCACAAATATGTTTGCAATGAGACTGTCAGTCAATACATGGAGGGTATTTCTTGGCTTAGATCTCAAGGTTTTAAGATATACGGCGTCGTAATTGACGGTATGCGCGGTTTAGCACAGGCATTATATCCCATCCCTGTACAGATGTGCCAATTTCATCAGATACTAATCACTCGTAGATACTTAACCCAGGAACCTGAACTCGATGCTTCTTGCGAGCTTTTAAACCTCGTTAAGAGCATAACCCAAATGGATAAGGAGAGTTTTATTGGCGCTTTTAATGAGTGGGGCGAGAAGTACAAGGATGTTTTAAACGAGCGTGTTCACGATAAAAGACTAAAACGGCACACGCCTCCTTACATGCGTCCAAGGCTACGTAGTGCATACCTTAGTTTAAAACGCAATATGACTTTATTATGGACTTTTTACGATCACCCGGAAACAGGTCTGCCAAACACGAACAATGGCATTGAAGGTTTGTTCTCGGATATAAAGGGCAAATTAAGGGTTCATCGGGGGATAAGTAAGGATAATCGGAAAAAGTTGTTAGATGAGTACATTATGCGACATTATTAAACGCAGAATCCCTTGGCAGGGCGCGCCCTGCCAAGGGATTCTATCCTACTTTTTGTCCAATAAGAGATTTTTAGAGTAAAATCATCCTACTTTTTGTCCACCCTACCGACAATTACGAATTACTCCAAAAAACTCCCTCCAATGCCAAGCCTTTCTCCCTCCTCCTTCCTCAATCCCGAGCACATCGCTCTCTCCACCGATGGGGTGGAGTACCACCCTCTGCACCCCTTCCTGCCAGAGAACTGCCGTGTGCTCTTCCTGGGCAGTTTCCCTCCGCAGAGAAAGCGATGGTGCATGGACTTCTACTATCCAAACTTCATCAACGACCATTGGCGCATAGAGGGCCTCATATTCTTTGGTGACAAGGACCATTTCGTGGACACCGCGGCAAAGACCTTCCGCCTGGACCTCATCATCCCCTTCTTGATGGACAAGGGCATAGGCTTCTACGACACCTCCACCGCCGTTCGCCGCCTGAAGGACAATGCCTCGGACAAGTTCCTTGAGGTAGTCCTACCAACCGACATCCACGCCCTCCTGTCCCGTATTCCCCATTGCCGTGTAATCGTCACCACAGGCGAGAAAGCCACCGCCACCCTATGCCAGTCCCTCTCCATCCCTGAAATGCCCTCAGTGGGCCAGTATGTGCCCATTCCGGGCCTCTATGCCGACGGACAGCAGATGGTACTCTACCGTTTGCCCTCCTCTTCACGCGCATATCCCCTTTCCTTGCCCAAAAAAGCCGAAGCATACCGCCAGATGTTCAGTTTCTGTGGGGTGGAGTAGGGTGCAATGCTATTGAAAAGACTCTTATTGTCTTGTCTGTTTCATTGATAATGCGAGAACCGGATATCGGGACAGGACGGATATTAGTTAACATTCCGTTGTATTGTGCTTAAGAATGGGTTATATAAGCAGAAAGAACGGGAAATATTAAATAAATTCAACATTTGGGAGCATTGTACTTAACGTTCAGTAGTATTATCCTCAACATTAAATCTATTTGTACTGAACATTGAGTACATTTTTATATACGCATGTTTCAACTGTTTGTTTTCTTGTATAAAGACTTTTGATTACCGAGACAAGCGCCTTTTAGTTCCTATCGCTTCCTCAAAGGATAAATGTCATTCAAACAAGGTACTTACACTCGCAAAAGACAAGATTCTTGCTTGCTCCCTTGCTTGTTGGTGCCTATGATAAGACGGCTCCTCAGTTTCTTTTTGAAGAAATTTCCGTAAAAAAGGCTGATGCCGTTAGGAGGAACGGCCAAAAGTCAGTATCTTTGAGGCATAAAACGACAAATATGACACGAGAAGAGACTGTACTGAACTTCCTGCGCGAGCACGATATACCGTTTACCAATTACAACCACCCCGAGGGCAAGACCATAGAGGAGGCCAAAAGGTGGTGGAAGGACGACGGGAGTGTGCATTGCAAGAACATATTCCTGCGCAACCATAAGGGCAACAAGCACTATCTGGTGTGCTATCATTGCGACCACAACCTGGATATCCATAGCCTCGAACAGCGTCTGAAGGCGGCCTTGCAGAGCCGTGGCATGGCGGCTCCGGGTAAACTTTCCTTTGCTTCGGCAGAGCGCATGATGCGCTATCTGGGACTTGAACCCGGCAGTGTGTCGCCCTTCGGCCTTATCAACGATGAGGAGCACCATGTGCATCTGTTTCTGGATGCCACCCTGCAGGAAGCGGAGACGCTGAGTTTCCATCCCAACGATTGCCGTGGCACGGTGGTAATTGCCAAGGCCGACTTTGAATATTATCTGTCTATCGTGGGAAATACTTACGAATACCTGGAACTCTATGATTAAGCATGTTATTTTCGACTTGGGCGGTGTGCTGATAGACCTTGACATGCCACGTTGCCTGGAGGAATTCCGTGCCTTGGGCGCTGACCCTGAGGTATTGCTGCGCCGACCCGAACCCGCCGATGCTGGGAGTGGCAAGGCAAAGGCCACATTGTGCGACGGATTGGTGGCAAATGGTGCCATGGACCTGTACCAGACGGGAGACGTGTCTACGGACGACTTTGTTGCTGGCATACAGCGGTTCTGCAAGCCTGGTACTACCGAAGAGCAGGTTCTGGAGGCATGGAACGCCTGCCTTCTGACCATACCGGCATATAAACTGGAGTTCATCAAGGCCCTGAGGGTAGAGGGATACTGTACGCACCTGCTCTCCAATACCAACGAAGCACACTGGCAACTTATCGCCAAGGAGCACTTCGGGGGGCGTACCGATGAGTATTTCGACAGCCTCTTCCTTTCTCAGGAGATGCACATGTCCAAACCCAATGCCGACATATTCCTGTCTGTTCTGGAGCAGTTGGGGGCGGAAGCCTCGCAGTGCCTGTTTTTGGACGACGCTCAGGCCAATGTGGATGCTGCCCAGGCATTGGGCTACAAGGTTTACAAGACACCGGTCAGGTATGACTTCCGCAAGGATGTCATGCAGATATTAGAAGAAGAAAAGCAATGATAATGCGATGAAATATACAAGTACAATAACCGTAGAAGAGAAGCATCTGGCCTGCACCGTAGGCAGTGGCTACCTACCGGTTCTTGCCACCCCAATGATGGTGGCGCTGATGGAGAATGCCGCCATGCTTTGCGTGCAGGGAGAACTTGCCGATGGCGAATCCACGGTAGGCAGCCACATTTCCGTCTCTCACGTCAAACCCACGGCCCTCGGCAAGAAGGTTTCTGCCACGGCCACCCTGCTTTCACGCGAAGGGCGCAAGTTGACCTTCCATGTGGAGGCTCATGACGAGCAGGGGCTGATAGGAGAGGGCGAGCATGTACGCTATATTATAAATAAGGAGAAGTTCATGGGAAGGTTATAAACCATTTGCTTCGCTATCTGTCCAAGTAGGGAGAAAATAGTAATCACAACAAACACACATACTACTATGTTACGTCTTAATTGTTTCTTCCAGGCCAATGAAGGTCGTTATGATGAGGCACTGCAGGCTGCCATGGCCCTCACTGCCAAGAGTCAGTCACACCAGGGATGCAAGGCATACGATGTATTCGAGAGTGCCACACGCCCCGACGTTTTTATGATTTGCGAGACCTGGCAGGATCAGGAATCCCTCGACCTGCACGCACAGACACCCGAGTTTGTGGAATATGCAGGTATCCTCAACGACTGCGGTCTGCTGAAGATTGAGAAACTGGAATTCTGATGAAGGAGGTTCGCTTTGAGCACGGCAACAGCTGGACACATCTGGCTGGTGTCGTGTTTGCTTTAAGTTGCATCTGGCTAATCTGGCCGGCAACCGAGCAGGGGTGGCAGATGTCCTTTGGCGTCATCTTCTTCATCGTGGGCATGTTCCTGATGTTCCTGGCCAGTACGGTATATCACATGGTGCCTCCTGGCAAATTGAAGCGTGCCCTGCGCAAGTGCGACCATATCAGCATCTACGTGATGATAGCCTGCTCCTACACCCCCATTGCCATAGGTGTAGTGGGCGGTTGGCTTGGCTGGCTGGTATTCGGCATACAGTGGTTCTTTGTGGCATTGGGTGTTGTCTATAAACTTGCCGCCTTTGGCAAGTGGCCACGTTTGTCGCTCGGGCTGTATCTGTTCATGGGATGGAGTGGCCTGCTCATTGCAGACAGTGTCTGTTCGCGCCTTTCCGTCCTCTCCATGATATTCCTGTTGGCAGAAGGTCTGTTCTACACTGCGGGAACGTATTTCTTCGCTCACGACGACCGCAACAATTTCCATGCCATCTGGCACATCTTTGTCCTGCTTGGTGCTGCTGCCCACTTCAGTACTGTCCTTTGCATAGTGATGGGATGGTGATTAAAACGGAAAGGGGAAAGGTGAAAATGGACTTGCGGAGCTTGATGAGCGTAGGCGAATAACCGTAAGTTGACGCCCGGAGGGGCTAAAGTCAAAACGCAGACGAGAGTATGGTAGGGACACGGCATGCCGTGTCCGAA
>JAFVTT010000004.1 GCA_017503065.1 Bacteroidaceae bacterium
GAACCTCTACGCCCGTTCCTTACAACGTTTGAAGAGCAACAAAAAAAGCATTTTTTTTACCATATCATTAATAATATGGCACAAAGATATGAATATCAAGACATTGATGGGCATGTCATCCTACTTTTTGTCCACCCTGCCATTTTTGTTAAAACACAGGATAGGGCCAATAATGAACGGGCACTTGGATAGATATGTCTCGTTATATATATATCTTTATATATTCAGACGGAGCAAAACCAGTGTTTTGCTCCGTCTGTGTTATTTGTCGTTATGTATGCCATGCAAGAAGCATCACTTGAAGATTTTCACCACATGGTCGGGTAGGGCAGTGCGGTTCCAGTTTTCGGTGTTGGTGTGTCCGTTGTACTGGTAGGACAGGGTGTGCTTGTCCTTGCCCTGCCATGAAATCTGGCATGGGTTGCCGCCTTCCTTGGTGTGGCCGTCGGGAGTGTATTCCACTTCTTCTATGGTGAAGATCATGGATTGTGCCTTGCCCACCTGGGCGAGGTGCATGGTCATGCGCACTTCCTTGTCGTAGAACTTGTAGTATTTGGTGCCTGTCATTTCGGGAGCGTGCCATACGCCCAGAAGTTTGTTCTTCTTGCCGGGCTTCTTGTCCACTCTGTCCATCAGGTCGAGGAAGTCCTTCATGTTCTCGGACATGATTTTCTTGGCCGGGGTGTACACGTTGGTCACCTTCACGGTGTTCTGTCCTCCGGGATAGCCGCTCGGGTCGTATGTCCATGTGTAACTGAGGCCTTCGTCGGTGGCCTTCAGCGCCTTCATTTCCTTTTCTACAACGTAAACCCTCTCAACCCCCTCCACTGCGTATGTCTGTATCTCGTATGTCTTTCCGTCCTTCAGCATCAGGTACATGTCCTGCGGATTTTCCATCTCCTTGCCGTCCAGAGTTGTAAACTTGGTCTGCTTGTACAGGCCGGGCTTTGGTTGTGCCATAGTGGCCATTCCAACCATGAGCATCGCGATTGATAGAAAAAGTGTCCTTTTCATAATCGTGGGTATTAGGGGTTATACTTTTACTTTTTCTGCTAACAAAATTAAACGATAATGTTGTTCGTTATTCCCCATTAGTGATGATATTTCGGAAATAACGTGCAAATGCAATGTCCACGTTGCAAAACGCACGCCTGTGCAACCTGTGCGTCCCTTGTCTGATGCCCTGAAGTTGTGTGGAGTGTGTATAAAAATAAAAAAGAACAACCGTGTGTGGCCGTCCTTTCCTTTCTTTCCTGCCCTTTGGGTGTGACTCCTGCAGGATTCAAACCTGCAACCTTCTGATCCGTAGTCAGATGCTCTATTCAGTTGAGCTAAGGAGCCATCCTTGATTAGGTCAGGTTTGTGGGCGATGACGGATTCGAACCGCCGACCCTCTGCTTGTAAGGCAGATGCTCTGAACCAGCTGCGCTAATCGCCCGTTGCTGAAAGTGAAGAGGGCCTTGTGCTTGTCTGTGCTCTTCCTCAGGCCGTTCCTTTCATAAAGAAGAGAACCTCGGCAGGTTCTCGCTCTTTTTTTTGTTCTGGCGGTGCGGACGGGACTCGAACCCGCGACCCCTAGCGTGACAGGCTAGTATTCTAACCAGCTGAACTACCGCACCAATCCTGTTCAGTATTTTGTTTGAGCGGAAAACGAGGCTCGAACTCGCGACCCCAACCTTGGCAAGGTTGTGCTCTACCAACTGAGCTATTTCCGCATTCTTTTGTTCACACCTTGGTTCGTGTGAAGTGGGCAGGGACGGATTCGAACCGCCGAAGGCGCAAGCCAACAGATTTACAGTCTGCCCGTTTTAACCACTTACCTACCTACCCAACGCTTTTGTGACTCCTGCAGGATTCAAACCTGCAACCTTCTGATCCGTAGTCAGATGCTCTATTCAGTTGAGCTAAGGAGCCATCCCTATTAGGTTTTGTGGGCGATGACGGATTCGAACCGCCGACCCTCTGCTTGTAAGGCAGATGCTCTGAACCAGCTGCGCTAATCGCCCATTATGCTCTGCGGAGGTGTCTTGTGTGTTCTCTCCAGAACTTATCTCCGTTTTGCGAGTGCAAAGGTACTGCTTTTTGTAATACTGACCAAACATTATGGTGAGATTTTTCTAAAAAACTTTAATTATTGCTCCTGATATTTGCCGTGGGCTTTGCCTATACCTTATATATATTATATATAGGACGGGTGGAAACTGGGGTAGGGTGGCGGAACTGACAAAATGTGCGTCGCCCGTTTGCAGACAAAATGCCCAAGTGTACGTGTCAAGTTGTCACGAGATATTGATTTAGGTCAATAAAAGGGGAATTTCCTATCCTGTTTAGAGATTTACCCGTGGTTTTTCCCCCGAAATGGTATTACCTTTGCAGCAGAAAAGGTGAAAGACCTGACCTGAGAACACAGAAAAGACACACATCAAGTAAGGATAACACAGGTGCTTGCCCCCACAGACGGGCGCACATTATAGAAAAGGTGACGGCAGAGGCTGCACCGGAGAAATGAAAACACAGTTTAAGGTAAAAAGATTGAAAGATGAAAAAGATTATGACTTTGGTAGCCGCCATCATGATGGCCGTTACCGTAAATGCAAGCAATAAGAGTGTAGAATTTGCAGTTGAGGCTCCCGGCAGAGTGGCTCCCTTCAACGAGGTGAACGTAAACGTTCCTTCACGCATCAGGGTTGTCCAGGGCGAGGATTACGGAGTAATGATAAACGGCACGGCCGTGTACGACTCCACCCTGCTGGACTTTGAGGTAAGGGACGGGGTACTCTACATCAGCACCAAGTGCACGGACATGCTCTCCGCTTCGGGCCGAGGAACGGTTATTACCGTCATCACCCCAGCCGCTGATGCTATCATCAAGACTGGCGACGACGTGGAACCGCTCCGCAGAAAGAGATAGGATTGTTTTGGTTAGATTATAGATTGTTTAAGTTTTTAGGTTTCTGTACCATCCTTTAGGTAGTCAATACAGAAGAAAAAAGGAAATGGTTAGGTCCGTGAAGCCCTCCATCTCGTGATGAGATCGGGGGGCTTCTTGTATTCTTGCCCGTTTCCGGCAGTTTTCATGTCCTGCCGGCAAGAAATCTCCTCCGCAATGCCATGCTATTGGGAATAAATCACTATCTTTGCATGCATACGGAGTACGAATTGACGTGCCGTCCGTAAACACCAAACAGCAACAACACTCATTTTATGCCTATGAAAAAGACATTTACCACTTTGTTCCTCTCTGTCCTGATGGCCGCCCCCCTGTCGGCACAGGACATAGTCTCTTCTGAGACGGAAAACACCATCCGCGACCTTTTCAGCGCTTCGCTTCAGGGCGAGGACGTAACCATGGAGGAAAATGCCGAGGTGTCCGTTGACAAGATTGCCGCCACGCGCGAAAAGGTGTGGCAGATATGGCGCTCGGCCGTAGAGGGCTTTGACGAGGAGAAACTGTTTCCCGTCACCGAACTGGAACTGAGAAAGACCGGTTCCTGGACACTGCCGTCCAAGTTGGAACCCAATGCCAAGATGCCTTTCTACTGGGGATGCAATGCCGAGAAGGTGCAGGCAGGGACCAAGTATCCCTTGTTCCTGTACATGCACGGTTCGGGCGACAAGAACCAGGAGTGGGAAACCGGTATCGGCCTTTCCCTGCGCCGATTCTACAGCCCCGGCATATACTTCGTGCCTCAGATTCCTAACACGGGAGATTACTACCGCTGGGCCATCCAGAGCAAGCAGTGGGCATGGGAGAAACTCCTGCGCCTGGCCTTCCTCACCGAGGAGGTGGATGCCAACAAGATATATTTCTTCGGCATCTCCGAGGGTGCCTATGGTAGCCAGCGTCTGGCATCCTTCTATGCCGACTATCTGGCCGGTGCGGGTCCCATGGCAGGTGGCGAACCTCTGAGAAACGCTCCCATGGAGAACGTGGCAAACATTGCCTTCTCTCTGCGCACAGGTGCTCTGGACGACGGCTTCTACAGAAACAAACTCACTCAGAAGGCTCTGGAGGTTGCCGATGCTTTGGAAAAGGAGCACCCCGGATACTACAAGCACTTCATCGAGGTCATTCCCGGTGACGGACACTCCATCGACTATCGTCCCACCACTCCGTGGCTTGCACAATATTCGCGCGATGCACACCCCGACTATTTCTTCTGGGAAAACTACGACATGTACGGACGCAAGCGTGAGGGCTTCTACAACATCCGCATAATACAGAAGAGCCTCCTGGATAGCGACAAGGGTCGTGCGTGCTACGAGATGACAAGGGAAGGCAATACGATAAACCTCAATATCAATCGTGTTCTGTATTCTACGGTCAATGCTCCCAGTGGCATAGAAATAGACTTCACCAGAAAGTATTCCAGCATTACCCGCGGTAAGGTGCGCCTCTACCTGAACGAGCAGGAGTACGACCTCACACAGCCCGTCAAGGTGGTGCTCAACGGCGAGGAGATTTTCTCCGGCCTCGTACGCCCCGACCTGAAGACCATGGTGGAGAGTTGCGCTTTCTTCTTCGACCCCGAACGTGTCTTCCCTGCCGCCATCGACATTGACCTGAAGACCAAGACCGCCCTGCCCACCTCCATAGACGTGATTGAGGCAGAAACCGAAGATGCTGAGCAGGAGGTTATCTACGACCTCAGCGGCCGCCGTGTCCTTTCTCCCAAGAAGAACGGTATCTACGTGAGCAACGGACGTGCCATTCTTGTTCAGTGATGGCCTGACAAATGGGCAACTGATTTATAGAACCTGCCCATAGGTTCTGCAGAACCTTAGTTTCACCGCCAGTGGCCGTAAAGTTCATCGCCACTGGCGGTGAATTTTATCTCCACGGATGATTCATTTTACCGCCACCGAGGACAAGGGCGCGTCACCCGGGAGGACAAGGGCGTGTCACCCGGGAGGACAAAATCGGCCCTCCCGAAGCCTTCTCAAACGCGACGTGAGGCGAGGGGCTTCGGAACGTGTTGTGAAGTCCCTTGCAACGTATTGTGAAGTCCGTTGGAACACATTTACATTTTCGGCACGTCCGCTATACCTCTCTCTCCCCCTCCAGAAGCAGGCGCTTCTGCTCAATCATATCCCCTTGCCGCTTGCCGTGGAAACCGCCTATTGAACCGTCCGAGGCAATGACCCTGTGGCACGGCACCTCGGGTGCAAAGGGATTGCGCTTGAGCGCCTGACCCACGGCTTGGGCGCTTCGGCATCCTATGCGGCGTGCCAGTTCCCCGTAGGAGATGGTTTCGCCACGTGGCACGTTCAGGAGTTCCAGATACACGCGCCTCTGGAATGGGGTGATGTCCGTGGCATGGAGTACCCTTTCCCTTATGTCCCCGTGCATGCTCATGTCATGGCGCTATTACGAAGGTGGTACGGTACGAGGGCACGGGGCGCTCGGCCAGGGAGAGTTTCATGCCCTGCATCACCGTCATCTGCCTGGACAGGGACAGGCCTATGCCCGAACCGCTCCGTTTGGTGGTGAAGAACGGAACGAACATTTCTCCACGCACTTCCGCAGGTATGGGGGCACCGTTGTTGCTCACGTACAGGGCCTTGTTCCACCTGATGTCCATGTCGGTGGCACCTGCCTCCACGGCATTCTTCGTTAGGTTGGAGAGCACCTGCATCATCATGCTCTCGTCGGCACGGATGCAAGTGTCGGGGGCAATGTCCGTGTGCCATGTCAGGTTGGGGTAGAGCGACCTGAGCGAGCGGCAGAGGCCGGCCAGGTTCACCTCCCTCATGTCCGGTTCCTGCACCAGGGTGATGGTGCGGAAGTTGCGCACGAAGTTGGACAGGCTCTCGCTCGTCTTCTGTATGGCCTGTATGCCCTCCTCGTAGGGAGTGCCCTTTATGTTGGGGTCGGCCAGGTATGCCTGGCTGATGCTGCTTATCGGTGTGGCGGCGTTCATTATCTCGTGTGTCAGCACACGGGTCAGTTTCTGCCACGACTCTATCTCCTTCTGTGCGGTGAGCACGTTTATGTCCTTGCTCAGGTCGTTCAGCGCCTTCTGCATGGCACGCTCGCCGAAGAACAGGCCCTTCAAGGGCAGGCGGAAGGTGAAGTCGCGGTTTCTCACCGCCTCGCGCATCAGGTGTGCACGGTCGCGTAGCAGGCACTGGTGGCGGTAGAACCTCCACGCCACGTATCCCGTCAGGAGCAATGTCACGGCTCCCGCTATGATGTATTCCGTTGTTCCCATTACTTCTTTATCTTTGCGTACAGGGTCTGCCGTGTTATGCCCAGCATTTCGGCGGCCTTGCTGATGTTGCCGTGGCATTTCTCCACCACACGGCGCACATGCTCGGCCTCCACCTCCTCCAAGGGCACTATTTCCTTGCTCTTGTCTATGGCATCCTTCAGCGTGCGCACCAGTTCGGCATTGTCCCAGGGCTTGGTCACAAAGTCCGCCGCCCCGTCCTTCAGTCCCCTGACGGCCAGTTTTATGTCGGCGTATGCCGTCACCAGCACCACGGGCACATCGGGATGCCGCTTGTGTATGCTACGGAGCCATAGCAACCCGTCCTGTCCCGAGTTCACTCCCAGGGTAAAGTTCATGTCCAGCAGCACCACGTCCACCCTTTCCTGGTTCATGGTGGCAAGGATGCCCTCGGGCGAAGCCAGCGTTATCACCTTCCCGAACACGCCACCCAGGCATATCCTGGCCGCGGTGAGTATGGCGGGATTGTCGTCCACCACCAGTATGGTTCCGTAGTTCTTCATTTTGTGTGCTTTGGGCTTTATGTTACGGTACAAAGGTAATGAAAAGTTGGCAAAGACGTACATTCTTTCCCCTCCAACCTCTCCCCTCTGCCCGATAGTGTATGATTTTTAGACACTCTTGTGTATAATTTTCATACAATCGCACTTGCAAGGCCTTTTTTCTGCATGTAGAACGTAACCTTTGCCATATCTTTGCTTTCGGAAAGCGCTTACATAAACATTATTACAATCCTAAAATAACGCAATCGCATGATAAGAATAGAAAAACTTGTGAAGACCTTCCGTACCGAGGAGGTGGAGACCGTGGCACTGAACGGAGTGGACATGGAAGTGAAGGAAGGCGAGTTCGTAGCCATCATGGGACCCAGCGGATGCGGAAAGTCAACCCTGCTGAACATCCTTGGCCTGCTGGACAACCCCGACTCCGGCACATATACGCTCGATGGCGAGGAAGTGGCCAATATGAAGGAACGTGAGCGCACACGTCTGCGCAAGGGACGCATAGGCTTCGTGTTCCAGAGTTTCAACCTCATCGACGAACTCACCGTGGAGGAGAACGTGGAACTGCAACTCAAGTACCTGGACGTGCCCAAAAGCGAGCGCAAGCAGAGGGTGCTGGACATCCTGCGCCGTGTGAACATGAGCCATCGTGCCAAGCACTATCCCCAGCAACTCTCAGGCGGTCAGCAGCAACGTGTGGCCATAGCACGTGCCGTGGTGGGTAAACCGCGCCTTATCCTGGCCGACGAGCCTACGGGTAACCTCGATTCCAAGCACGGACAGGAGATAATGCAACTGCTATCCCAACTGAACAACGAGGGCACTACCATAGTGATGGTGACCCACTCGCAAAAGGATGCCACACATGCCCACCGTGTCATCAACCTCTTCGACGGTCAGGTGGTGGACAATATGAACGGGTTGCTGTAGAGGTGGACCCATCCCGGCCTTCCCTGCGAGGGAAGGGGAGTAAATGGACATTAAACGTAGAATAAGCATGAAATCATACTTCGTTTTTCTAAAGCGCAACAAACTATACACCGCCATACAGGTGTTCGGCCTTGTCGTGGCCCTGGGCTTTGTAATCCTGCTTGCCTCGCATGCACGTACAGAATATATGGTGGGCAAGACGCAAACCATGCCCGACAAACTCTATGTGATGGGTTCGCACAATTTGGCAGGCCTGACGGTGGGCACTGGACCCGAAATCTGTCCCAAGATACCGCAGATAAAGGGCTACACACGTGTGGGCGGTATCCGTCCGTGGGACGTGAAGGTGGGAGAGAATGGTTTCTCCACCAATGCCATGGCCCTGGACACCACTTTCTTTCAGTATTTTGACTATGAACTGCGCGGATGCGACCGCAAGAAGGTGCTGGCATCGCCCACGGACATCCTCGTAAGCGAGGAGTTTGCCAAAAGGGCCTTCCCCGACGGGGACGCCATAGGCAAGACCATAACCCTGTTGGGGCAGGAGGAACCGCTGACCGTCGTTGGTGTGATGGAGACCTTTGACGAGGACGACATCTTCACCCGTTCGGAGATATTCTACTCCATGCTTGTGGAGGAGCAGAGCCGTCATTGGCTGGACAACTTCGGTTCCATCGTCACCTTCGTCACCCTGAACGAGGGTGCATCCGTGGAGGAGGTAAAGGAGGCTCTGTTGGATAAGTATATGGAGGTTTGGAACAGGTTTTGGACACGTGAGCCCAAGGACGGAAGTTTCCTGGGCGGAGTGTCGCTTATCCCTTTGAACGAATTCTATTTCTCCAACATTGCCACCAACTCAGGTTTCCGGCATAGCGATGTCACAATGGTGTGGATACTGGTGTGTGTGGCATTGGTGCTCCTTGTGTCTGCCGTGTTCAACTACGTCAACCTCACCACAGCCCTCATTGGCAAGCGTGCCAAGGAGATAGCCACACGCCGCCTTTTGGGCGATAGCATGGCAGAGGCCGTGGGGCGCAACCTGCTGGAGTCGCTCGTGTTTACGGCAGGGTGCTTTGTGCTCGGCTGCATGGTGGCGGTGATGATGCGGCCATGGTTCGAGATGTTGCTCGATTTGGAAATACCCCTCTTTGCCGACTTCTTCTCCATTCTGGCCGCCATAGCCCTGCTTCTGGTGGTGTCGTTGATGGCAGGTCTGATTCCTGCGGTGATAGTGGCTCGTTTCAAGCCCATCGATGTGGTGAAGGGTTCGTTCCGTTTCCAGAGCAAGATGCGCCTGAGCCGTGTGTTCATCGTGGTGCAGAACCTCATCAGTACCACCCTTATTGCCATAGGGCTTGTCATGCTTGCACAGATGCACCATCTGGCCACCCTGCCCATGGGTTATCGTACGGAAGGACTGGTGGAGATAGAGTGTTATACGTATTCTTTCAATGTAGAACAACTGACTCCCATCCGCGACCGTCTGTTGGCCATGCCACAGGTAAAGCGCATCGGGTGGGCAATGAACATGCCTTGGCAATGCCAGACAAACGGAGTGCAGGAAAAGGGTAGTGGTGATGAACCTGTGTCTTCGTGGACCTTCGAATCCGCAATGGATACAACCTGCATGAGCATGCTCGGTTTCGAGATAGTGGAGCAGTACAGCGCCCCCGAAGACGGCAAGCATTATATTGCGGAGGAAACGCGCGACAGATATGGCATCAGTGCCGACAATCCCCTTGTGGGCGGTCAGATATCGGGCACGGCCAGTTATCCCGTTTGTGGCGTCATCAAGGACTATCGTTCGTTTAATCCCGTCGATGGCAACTCCATGGCCGACGGACACAATATCATTGCCGTAATGATGAACCCCAACCACTCCGCACGCATGATGGTAGAACTCTCCGAAGAGGGCATGGAGGACGTAGATGAGGCCATCAGGCAGATGCAGGAAACGTGCCGTGCCGTAACGAAGGAGGCATGCGGAGTAGAAAAGGACTTCGACATCCGCACCGTGGACGATATCCTTGCCGCACCCATGGAGGAATTGGAGAACCTGCTCCTGATGGTTCTGTGCTTCATGTTCGTTTCAGTGCTGATTTCCGCCCTTGGCCTCTTTGCCATGTCCATCAGTTACACAGAGCAGCAGAGCAAGCAGATAGCCCTGCGCAAGGTGATGGGTGCCACGGTGACAGGTGCTTCATGGCAACTGGCACGCCCCTTCATCCTGCTCTCCCTCCTGGCTGCCGTGTTGTCCCTCCCCGTTGCCATCAAGGGTTCGCAAATGTATCTGGAACTCTTCCCCAACCGCATAGACTTCCCCTGGTGGCTGCTCGTTGTCTCCGTGCTCGTCACCCTGCTCATAGCCTTCCTCTCCATCTGCTGGCGCACCCTTTCCGTGGCACGCCGCAATCCGGTGGAAAGCATCAGGACGGAGTGAGGCGAACGGAAAGCGGAAAACGGAAAACGGAAATCGGAAAACGGAAATCGGAAAACAAAATCGCTTACCCGCTCACCCGCTCACCCGCTCATCGCTCATCCGCTCATCCGCTCACCGCTCATCCGCTCACCGCTCATCCGCTCACCGCTCATCCGCTCATCCGCTCACCGTTCCCCGTTTATGACATAAAAACTTATTTGTGATGATTAGCATATTTGCCGCATCCCGATTGTGATAATTATGATTCCGGCACAAAAACGCCCCGAAGATGTGATATCCTCGGGGCGTTGTCCTTATATAAGGTGTTTATTGTTAGTCGGCGATAACGTCCTTGATGCCGGTTTGGTCTTCACGGATAATCTGGAAACTGGGATGAACCTCAGAGAAAGCGTTAGCGCTTACTTCTGCATCAACGGGAACGTATGCCACCTTCAGGTTGGGGCACTTCTCCACGGCCCAGTCTTCAATCTTCTTGGTACCTTTCAGGAACACAATCTCTTCCAAGTTTGCGTGAGCCTTGATGGTCTCCTTACCGTAGGTTTCGGCCAACTTTAGTTCTACGCGCTTCATGGCGGCGGGAACGTAGATGGGTTCAATCATGTTCTTGTGGTATACAACGCCACAGTAACTCATGAGTTCGGGGTTCTTGGGGTCGACATGTGCGGCTTCCACGTTGAGACCATGCTCGTTGAGACCATAGAGGTTGTTTGAACCAAGGCTCACGATGTTTGCACCCAGATATATCTCCTTGACGGTGCTTGGAAGGTCAGTTTTGGGGTCAAAGGAATCAAGTTGGTACTTGTAGCCGTCAACGAATGTTACGCTATAGGGCACAACCAGAACTTCCCCGGCGGTCTTTACGGTAGTCAGATTGAGCGTTTCGTTGGCATAGTTGAAAGAGAACTCCTCTGTTTCGTGGATGTTGCCATCGGCAAACAGGGGGAAGTATTCGTTGCCGTATTCAGAGAAACTGGCTGAGTTGTGTTCTCTGTTGTTGGTAGGGTCACTCAGGTACCAGGTGAGTTTGCCGTTGTTGTTCTTTATGCCTACATAGTTCCATGCGTGTCCCAAACCACGGAAATAACCGTTGGCGTTGATTACGGGTATTTCCTGAGAAATGAGCATAACGTTAAGCAGGTTGGCGTATCCCTGGCATACGCACTTCTTGTTTATGAAGACGTTGTATGGTTCGTTGTCTTCTGGTCCTCCGGGGGCATTATTGTATGTTATATTCTTAGTAATCCATGTGAATATGGCCCTGTACTTGTCATATTCGGTTTCCTTGCCAGCAACAAGTCCGTCGGCAAATTCCTTGATTTCCTGGTACTGGAAATTGCTGAGTGGTTGGAAATTGCCGAAACTTGTGTAGAATGACTCGTCGGCTCTGATGAGCAGTTTTCTCAGTTTTTGTGCTGCTGTACCGGAAAGTTTGCCTGCATCGTCAGCCTCGGGGAAGTTTCTGGTGTCGTTGAACTCGGGCAGTTCTGTCTTGTCGTTGGGAAGGAGTTCGTCTGTCCCGTTGGGGTCGTTGCTGCAACTTGCCATGAAACCTGTGGCCAGGGCAAGTGACAGGATGTAGTAGATTTTCTTCATGTGTATTTTGGGTTTAAATTTAGTTGTAATCGTTGCAAATATATGTAATTATTATGTAATAATACGACATCTGCCTGTTAAATATTGCTAAGTTGCAGGAATGTGTATGTCTAAGGCGCATGAGGCATGGACCTGCCTATGGTGGGCTGTGTGCCCTATTATAGGTCTTGCACGTCAGATGCTTTCGTAGTAATCCAGGAATTCCTTGGGGAAGCGTACTGGCTTGTTCCTATCCATGTTGAAGTAGTATCCTACCTGTCGGGCGGTGCAGAAGATGCGTTCACCCTCCACTATTTCTATCTCTGCTTCGGACCCTCCCCCCTTGCCCCTCCCAAGGGCGGGGAGTATAATGTACTGCCGATGTGGCCACGAGTCGGTTGTAATTACTCCCTCCCATACAGGGGCGAACGAGGTCTTTTAGAAGATGGACTGAATGTCCATCTGTGCCTTGTGAGGGGAGCAATCCCCATTGCGACGCGCGGACTGGCTGGGGGAGGGGTCCGCTTGGTAAACAAAAAGAGGAGAGTCTCGAAACTCTCCTCTTTGCGGTGCGGACGGGACTCGAACCCGCGACCCCTAGCGTGACAGGCTAGTATTCTAACCAGCTGAACTACCGCACCAGCGTTTGTTCTTTCTGTTTTGCGAGTGCAAAGGTAAGACATTATTCCGAAACCTCCAAATGATTTGGCAAGTTTTTTTCATTTATTCTGGAAATAAGTCTTCGGGTGGCTGTAGGTGTCGTGGCAGCCTTGTGCTAAAGGGGTGGGGCGAAAGTGCTCATTTGATATTTATGTTGCCATGCATGTTTTCTATTTGGAAGAGTGTGGGGGCATTGGAAGATGTTCCGAAGTATCCTTCCTTGGAAGAGAAGAAGTCCTTTTCCACTATATGTGTGTTCTTGTGTTTTATTAGCCCGTCAATGCTTATTGAACCGAACTGGCTGCTCAGTTTGTAACCGGCATTTATCTGTTTGGGTATACGGAGGTTCAGGTCGGTGAAGGTGCCCTTCATGTAGAAACTCTCAAATTTGGCTTTCTCGCTGATGCTGACTTTAATCTTGGAGTGCTGGCTGTTGGGGATGTTGACGAGTGTGCCTGCCTGACTGAGTTCTATGGACGAGTGCTGGCTGGAAATGGTTGTCTTTCCTGTGGCCAGACCGATGTCTATGGTTGAGTGTTGTATGTTCATGTCCGCATCCTTGAAACTTCCTATGCTGACATGTGAGAAACGTTCTTTAAGGGCAAGTGTGTTGCAGGTGCCTATGCTTACTTCTTTGCAATGGGAGTTTTTCATGTCCAACTGGTTGCATTTGCCTATGCTTACATTGCAGAACGATGCGTTTACCTTGGCCCGGTTGCTTCTGGTGAGATAAAGGTTGCCGTGTGCGGCCTCCAGGATACATTCTCCATCTGCCTTTATGTTCTGGCACAGCAAGGTTCCGAAACTGACCTTGGCCTCCAGTTTTGCGCATTCGTAGTCGGGGATGTGTATGTCTCCGAAAACGTTTAGTACGGTAAGCGACAGTTCGTTTTCTGGCACATACACCGCCCATGTGGACTCCATGCTGTTTTGCTTGTCGTTATTGCCTGTGTCGTTGCGTCTGAGTTCCAGACTATATGTGTTGCCCTCCTCCTGACGGATAATCTCCGTGCTTTCCAGCATTTTGTCGGCATAACTCTGGCTTTCGGCCTTTATGTGCAACTTGTAATCCAGTTCTATCACGTCCTTGTCCCAGACGTAGATCCTGATGTTGCCAAAGCGGTTGTTTAGTTTCAGCGTTGCGCCTCTCTTTACGTTCCGGAAGGTAATCTTCCCGGTCTTGCTTCTCTCGAATTGTACCTCGCTTGCAAGGGCATGCGGCATGGCTATGGCGAGTAGTGCCAATAGCAGGCATAGTGTTCTGGCGATGTGTCTCATATTTCTTGGGGTGTTTATTGTTGTTTGCTTTGTCGTGCCTGTTTGCCTTCGTTCAGTATAGTGTGTATGTATTGCAGGCTTCTAAGGTGCGACTGGTATATGGATGCTATATGGTATATCTTTTCGTCTTCGGACAGATGCTCTCCGTCAATGTCGGCAACGAGCGAATCCGGTGCCATGTTAATCTTGGTGACTTCGTCCATGAGCCTGTCTCTGGTTTTGGGGTCAAGTTCTTTACTCAGGTTGACGATGAACTCGGTTTCGTTCCACAACAGGGACCTGTAATAGCCACGTACTTCCGCAATCATCAGATCGGTTTCGGTGGGAGGGGCTTCATCCCTGTGCATGCCGGGTGTGACGAAGAAGAACAGCAGCAGGGATGCGGCAATGGCCGCGGAGGTTAGCAGGCGCCATGTTTTCCGCCGCTTCTTCTCGCGCTCGGCTTTCTCCAGCCGTTTCATGAACCTTTCCCTGCTTCCCAGTGGAAGTAGGGGGATGTCAATGCTTGACTTGATTAGAAGTTCCAGTTCTGTGTCATTTATGTTTTTCATATCGGAAGCATTTTATCAGTTTCTGTTTTGCCCGTGTCAACTGTGTCCTGATGGTAGAGGGTTTGGCATGTAGCAGGGAGGCAATGTCGTCCGAACTCAGGTCCTCCACTACGGATAATAGCAGCACCGTCTTGTATTTCTCCGGCAGGGAATCGATGGCCTGACGCAGATTTCCGCTCCTTTCCGCATCAATCAGCATGTCGTCTGTCTCCTCGTCTGCGGTGATGTCAATGCCGTCCTCCCAACAGTCCCATCTGTTTTTCTGCTTTCTCAGGCGGTCTATGGTTTCGTTTATGGTTATACGCCTGAGTCTTCGTTCCATGTCTGCCTGTCTGTCCAGCATCTGTATTTTTCCGGTAAGCGGGAGTAACAGGACTTCCTGTACTATATCCTCCGCTTCGTACTCATCGCCTATAAGACGGCATGCCGTGGAGAACATGGTTTGTGCAAACAGATAGTAGAAGGCCGTCTGTGCACTTCTGTCCCTGTTCCGGCATCCCTTTATGATTTCATCGTAACTCACTTCTTGTCGTTGTTATAGGCAATGTTTCTGTCTATATAACGTAAACCGGCGGTGGTTTGCTACAAGGAAAGGCATTTTTTTTCGCGCTTAAGGGCAAAAAACATTCCAGTACCGATTTTTGTACCCTGCATTCGGTACTGGAGTACCATCGTGGCGGTATTGGAGTACCCTCGTGTCGTTACTGCAGTACCGACGTGAGAGTACTGGCTCTGTAAAGGGGAGCATGCCGATGGGGGCCGGTACATTATAATAAATGATGTGGGGACGAAGTGTGGGTATTGGCCCGATTGGGGGTAGACATAGCAGTGAGGCTGTATCGGACCTCCTCCGGTACAGCCTCACTTTGATTGTTGCATGACTCGCTCTCCGTTACTTCTGGGCATCCAGACGCCAGTCGCCGTCGGCATTCTTCACGAGTTTGAACTTCTGGTCGTCAGTGGTGCCGTCGCCATAGGTAATCTTAGCCTTCACTACGGCGGTGTTGCCGTCTTCGGCAATCTCCTCGCTCAGAATCTCGCAGGATGCTATGCCTTGCTGCTTCTCCAGGGTCTGGTCCAGTTTTCCCTGCAGCAGGGCAAGGAGTTGCTCTTTCTGCTCCTCCACGGTCTTGCCGTTCTTCTCTTCAATCTGGATAAGGTCCACGTAGGCCTCATAGTTCTTTGCCTTTACATACTCGATGGATTTCTCTACCACCTTTGAGGGGGTGTTGCCACCGCCACAACTCCAGAAACACACTGCCATTACCACGAGGGCAAGGATTCCGAATACTGATTTCTTCATAATCTTTCAGGGATTTAAGGGTTAGTATATAGGTTTGTTAAAAGGCGCATATTGTACTGAGGTGTCTGGACGAGGTAAAGTCCGAGGGCAGTATCACGCCCCTGAACGTGAAGACCGGCAGGTTCACATCGTGCCTGACACTGTCCGTTATGGACAGCCCTGCCGCCTCTTTGTAGGCATGCTCCACCAGTTCCGAGCAGTACATCCTTGTGGTATCCTCCGTGTCATAGTCGTGGTCGAACAGGACTCCCTTGCGGTAAATCCTCAGCGCCACCTCTGCCGCGCTTCGTGCTACAATGCTGTCGGCATGCCTCATTATCCTGCCGTTGCTTGTCCTCATGGAAGAGAAGAACACCTCCGGGGCATCCATCTTCACCCTGTCCACGTCCCCGGCACCATCGTGCTCGTCGGGCACGGCATGCACTATCATCATCACTCCCGACGAATCCACCGCTATGCCCACGTGCGAGTAGCATCCTCCGCCGTCAGCCATCCTCACGGCCCTGCTTGTCATACCGCTGCCGCACCTCAGCACCACATCGCCGGCCCTCAGTTGCTGCCCCTGGTAAAGTGTGTGTCCGTCCCTCTCCCGGCACCCCGTGGTGAGTACGGCCGCCAGTATCAGGATTATATGCGGAAGGCATGTTTTCATAGTTAGTGCGGTGTAAATGTAATGAAAATATGCACAAAAGCAAAGGAAAGTGTCCTGAAATACACGTGGTGGAGTCTTTATTTTTGCATGAGAGTATAAGAACGGTTAGCATGGAGCCGTGGGCGGGTCCTCTGGGAAGTCCGAGTTTTCTGAATACTCCGGTACTCCGAAGACAAGAACCCCACCCGTTTTTCGTTTCGCTTCCTCCCTTCCTCAAGGCCCCCCCCTCATGTCGTACACTCAGCGCAGCATTTCATACATTCAGACGGCCTCTTTCTTTGCCGTTACGGAAAAACTGCATACATTTGCAAACGAAAAACTGCATGGGATGAAGAAACATCTGGTCATATCCACATCGCTCGACCTGGTGCGCATAGCACCCGAATATGTCGTGTACATTGCCTCAGACGGCAATTACTCCACCCTGGTGCAGAGGGATGGCGAGGTGCGCATGGTGTCGTACCAGTTGGGACAGATAGAGAAGATGATTTCCGACCAGTTGGGCACGGAGGGCAATATCTTCATCCGCATAGGCAAGAGCCTGATAATAAACCGCAATTTCATATACTACATCAACATTCCCAAGCAAAAGTTGATACTTTCGGACGCTTGCTCGGTGAACCATACGGTGACTGCTTCCAAGGAGGCTTTAAAACAATTAAAGGAACTTATTGAGCAGGAGGGTAAATTATGATGAATGACGTTAAGGAAATAAGAGACGACGAGATTCGTGTCCTCGGCACGAAGCCAGATATTTCCACCAGCAATGCTGATAAAAAGCAGGGTTGTGTGTGGAGATTTTTAAAAGTGTTATTTATAATGCTTTTAATATATATTGTCGTATATCTGTTTTTTGGCCACCCATGGGAATGGATGTTTTACAGGAATGTTTCTTATGATAGTCTAATCTACAGGAATTTTAATTCAGAAAAGCCCCTGGAAGATAACGATGTGACTATACATTATTATATGGACCCAAAAGACAGAGTTTTTAAAACGAAGAAAGGGTTGTCTACCGGCGATGTTGCAAATTTTAAAAAAGCATACACCGAGGTTGTTGATACAATGATAAACGACGTTCTTTTAAAAATTTATATTCCGCACAATGCAGTAATGTCTTTACATCGGGGACAACTCAATATTGAGGATACCACTATAGTATATGTGACGCAGGCGGCCGACATACGAGCCGATAACGGTGAGATTGTAGGTGCCTTTGTCATCAATGGTGAACCCCTTACACGAGGTGTGTCCAAGTTGGGATATTGTGCCAGTGTGAATGGCGAGATACACATAGGCATGGCCAGGAACACAGACCTTTTTGACAGGGCGGTGCAGACTGGTGGCTGTTTTTTCCGTCAGTATCCCCTTGTGCACAATGGCACGCTGGTGGAAAATGAACCTAAGGGCAAGTCTATCCGCAGGAGCATATGCAAGCGCCGTGGGCAGGTGTTCATGGTGGAGAGCCTGTCGAGGGAGTCTTTCCACGACTTCGCCCAGGCGCTGGTAGATCTCGGAGTGGACGATGCTGTATACCTTGTGGGTTCGTCCACCTATGGTTGGGCCATGGACCGCGAGGGTAGGAAACATGAGTTCGGCAATGAATATCCATACGTGAATGGATTTGTTTTTCCTGAAAACATAAATTACATAGTGTGGAGATGACATAGTCTGCTTTGGTGCTCTTCACCGAGTGGGGGAAACTTACATAATCGCTGCTGGACGGGTATCTTGTACACCGCAGGCATGGATTCGTACAATGGAGGATTTTTTTCTCTGTTGTACGATTTCTTTTTAGGAACTTTGCATCAGCAAACAACCAAAAACACACTCCACCCCTATGAAAACCCTTACCCCAAAACTCCTGTGCCTGATGTTGCTGGCCGCCCTGCTGGCGGGATGCCGGAAGCATGAGGCGGCAAAGGCGGACGAGGAAGATCCATCCTGCTCCTACATGTATTACGACACAGAGAATGCCGTCTACCACTGGAAGACGACCTTCAGCCCCGACTCTTTCGACCTGTATTTCCTCAACAGGCACAACGTGCGTACCATCTACATGCGCATGTTCGACATCGCCACAGAAACCGACCCACTGACCGGATACTCGCGTGTGGTCCCCATAGCCACAACCCGTTTCCTGAAACCCGTTCCCGAGCACACGAATGTCATTCCCACCACCTATATCACCACAAATGCGCTGAGGGAGATGCGTGGCAAGGAGGAGGAGTTTGCCAACCTTATCGTGGAACGCCTCACGGCCATGCATGCCTACAACAGTTGCGGCCTGCTGAGAGAGATTCAGTTCGACTGCGACTGGACACCAACCACCCGTGCATCCTATGCCACGCTTTGCCGGCATGCACGTGAACTCCTGGACCAGAAGGAGGTTAGGCTGAGCATAACCCTGCGCCTGCACCAGTTGGACGAGGAGGCTCCGCCTGCCGACAAGGCCGTGCTGATGCTCTACAACACGGGGCGCCTGAAGGAGAAGGACACACGCAACTCCATCCTGGACGTAGACGATGTAACCCCCTATCTCAAGCAATGCGGAAACTATGCCCTGCCCTTGTCCTATGCCTATCCCCTATTCGGGTGGGGCGTGATGTTCCGGGACGGCAAGTTTGTGTCCATAGTGGCGGAGGACAGCGCCGGCACGTCGGCAGACGAGCATATCCGCACGGAGCGCGCCACGGCAAAGGAAATCATGGAGGTGAAGTCCTTGGTGGAGAAGCACCTCGGCAAGGCACAGGGACGCACCGTGCTCTACCACCTCGACCAGTCACAATTAAATCACTACACCGATGAAGAGATACAAAGCATATATTACGATTAGCATCCTGTGCCTGATGTTGCCAACCGTTTCCAAGGCGTGCTGGACAGGGTGGTACGATGCCGGTCAATATTTCATGTTCCGTGTCTGCGATACCGGCGTGCAGGACGTTTCCGGCATACTGAAGTCCGCCCCCCAGGTGTACCGCAATTGCAAGGAGTGGCAAAGCCTGACCAGCGATACCATCCTCTTGCAGGACATCTATCAGATTGTCTACAAGACCACTCTTTCCGATATGGAGAAAATCTTCTCTGACGACAGGTGGGCATATGGCAATGGCTTTACCCGTTGGCTGATGGACAACGACATGGCACTGACGGACTATCTGCTTCTGTCCAAGAACAACGAGCATGTGCGCCATCAGCGCAACTCCCGGTGGTACTACCCCTCCATGAAGACCGGCGGCAGGATGAGTCTGGAGCAGATAGTGGACACGGCCCTGGCACGCGCCACGGGCAGGCTGAAGCACAGATACCTGCTCCAGGCAGTGCGTGCCCTCTTCACCCTGGGGCGCTACGACGAGTGCATACAAATATGGAATCGTGACCTTGAACATCTGCCCGAAGACAACCTCATGCGCAGCCACACAAAACCCTACATAGCAGGAGCACTGGTGCGACGTGGCCACAGGAAGCAGGCCCTGAGGTACTATGCCGAGATGGGCGATGCCGAGTCGCTTGCCGTTTATGGTGGAGAGGGGGACAGGAAACTCTACTCTTGGGAGGCACTGGAATTGATGTGCCGCCATGCTCCCGACAGTCCCGCCATTCCCGAGGCCTTGCAGAAGTTGGTGCACCAGTTGGAACCGGGATACCCCGCTTACTGTTTCTCCATCAGCGATAAGATAACGCAGGAGTCCGTCAGAGAGAGGGTCTATGCCCTCGGTCAGCGCATGCTGCGCAACCCTAAGACCAGGGACCGCGCCATGTGGTACTACACGCTGGCTTTCCTGGACGACATTAGGGGCAACACCGCCAGGGCATGCCAACTGCTGGCCAAGGCCGAGAAGGCCCCCTCCACACCTCTGATGGACAAGTCCGTAAAGGTGCTGCGCATCTATCTGGACGCAAAGACACGTACCTATGACCGTGCCTACGACCATGTGCTCCACAAACAGTTGCAATGGCTTGACCGCCAGATCAGGGAGAACCTCACCGCGAAGGTCTGCGAAGAGACGGCAGATTTCTACCGCCTGCACGCAAACGTCAGTTATTACTATTGGAACGACGTGATGAGGCGCATACTGCTGGGCGTCATTTGTCCCAGGATGCTGGAGCAGGGCAATGCCGTACGTGCCCTGCAGCTCGCCAACATGGCGGACAACCATCTGCTGAACATCGTGGACAAGGAGTTTGCCACACACACGGGCAGACCTTATCTGAACCCAGCGCTGTCCGTTCAGCATAGCATAACGCATTACAGGTACGACTCCACCTGGGGCAACCCCAATGACTACTCCAACCACTTCTTCGAGATGATAGACAGCATAGGCGTGGAGCATGCCGTCCGTTATGCGGAGGTGGCCCGCCGACCTCGCGACAAGTTTGATGCCTTCCTCAACCGTTGCGACTACGTTGGCTGCGACTATCTGAACGACATCGTGGGCACGCAATACCTGCGCCGCATGGACTATGCCAAGGCCTTCCGCTACCTCAGCGCTGTGTCTGAAGCCTACAAGAACCACATCAACGCTACGATGGACTACGACCCTTTTGCCGTTAAGGCCACGAGGATAACCGAAGCACGCGACTTCAAGTACGACTTTGCCCGCGAGATGCTGCACCTGGAGCAGTGCATTGCCGGCACTGCCGACCCCAACCGCCGTGCCCGCCTCATGCTCCGCTTTGCCACGGGTGTGCGCAACTCGTTCGGTGTCTGCTGGCCTCTGACGCAATACTACAAGGGTGAGTGCTACATCTACCAGGTGTGCGAAAAGCGCCAATGGGAAACCGACCGCTACACCACGGCAGCCCTCCTGCGTTCGGACCGTATGGTACGCGAGGCGCTGGACATCATCACCGACCCCTGCCTGGCCGCAGAGATACAGTACGCGCTGTGCAACTATGCCACCGTGGCACGCCTGTACCCCAACACACCGTATGCGCGGAAGGTGCGAGGTGCCTGCGACAACCTCAAGGACCATTCTCCCATATTCGCCGCTACGGAGTAACTTTTTCTGACACTAACTTTAATATAAATCATTATGGAATATTTCTTGTTGTTATTGGTGCCTGTCCTGTATGCGACATGGCGTAGTTTTAGAGATACCCCCGATAAGGATAAAGGTTCGGGCGATGCGCAGAGGGTAGAATCAGAGGGAAGGGCTCCTTTCGCTCCGGGCAACAAACTGCCTTGGGAACAGGGGAGCGGACCTATCCCATGTTCTGCATACCACCAGATGCTCCCTACCATGCTGACTATGGATGATGTGTTTCACAACGAGGACTGGTCGTACGGAACATACCAGGGCGGACAATTTGCCTTCTGGTCCGATGAACTGGGCGATAGATTGGAAATAGTCTTCCCTGGCATTTACTCTTGTGTTTTGGAAGACCTTCGCAAAGTGGAGGAAATAGAGGGCAAAATGAACAGCAATAGAATCTGGACCTCTTACCATAATATCAGTTACGATAACCAGGAAGACGAGCAGGTGACGGTTTCTCTCAGACATACATTTATGATGAATGAAATGTCTCTGCACCAGGTAGTGGAAACGCTTAAGAAAGTCCTGCCACACGCCTTCGCCATAAGGGATGCCTTTAACGACTTGATGAGGCATATCAACGAGGCCAACCCCGACTTGGAGGAGCATCACCAGGACAGCCTTTACAATGCCAAGGTGGATTTCATCCGCAACAGAACTTGTATGGACCTGCCATTCACCGCACCAGAAAAGGAGCATGAAACCACTCCCGAGTCGCTGTGGAGGGTGTCGGACATCATTGCCCGCAGCATGTATGGCGCGCAGGGGTGCCTCAATGGCATGACGCTCCTCGTGGACGGCAAGGCAGAGACCATCACCGACCTGCAGCAGATACAGCAGTTCAACATCCGCGACTATGTTCTGAAGAATTACGACGGACATAACCTCAACTCCATCATCCTCCGACTGGACTTCGAGCATCAGGACCTGCTCATCCACATGCGCAAGGCCAAGGGATGCACGGACAAGACCCTTTTCTACGACATTTCCTCCCTGCGCAGTTCCTGTGGCGAGGACGGAGGAGGAGTGGGTTCCACCAACATGAGCGAGATACGCCTTGCCGACACCAACGAGGATTATTGGGAAGCCAAGTACATGGTGGACGATGCCATGGACAAGTGGAACAGCGGACGCTACAACGAACTCACCGACGAACAGCGCATGGTGGTCGATTGTGTGCAACCCACATACAGGACCGACATCTATTGGGCAAAGAAGTATTTCAACAAGAAGTGCTACATGCAATCCCTCTTCTATTTCGACCGCGTGTTCAAGCAGTTGCAGAGGCAACTCCCCACGACCGACAATGCCCTGCAGGACCTTTACGGCCAAATCGCCCTCAGTTTGGGCCATGTCAACATGAACCTTGCCATGTACGAACAGGCGTACTATTATCTCCAGATAGCCCGTACGGAAGGTTATGGCGCCATAGACTTGGGCTATTGCATGCTCTTCCTGGAGAATCCCGGGGCTTTGGAGTACATCCGCGACATACTTCGTTCCGTCACAGAAGAAATGCAAAGCGAGGAGGGTGCCGGCGACGAGAGTCTCCTGATCATACACCTCCATGCCAACCGCCTGCTCATCGCTGCCCTCATCAGCAAGGGCGAACTCTTCGAGGCCAAGTCCATCCTGCAGGACATGAAGGCACAGGACTTCGATACCGAGTTTGCCGATGAAAAACTTGCAGAGGTGGAAGAGAAGATTCGGAACGGGGAGCGGTGAGCGGTGAGCGAGGCCACAACAAAAACGATGAGCGGATTAGAGTCCGTTCATCGTTTGCTTATTGTTGACGGTGAATAGGGGGATGTGCTTGCTGATGAAGGATGCTGGTATTGCGGACGCTGCACGCAGTCCCCCAACGTCGCAATGGGGATTGCGACCCTCACTGGGCACAGATTGACATCCCAGTCAATCTTCTGAGGACCTCGTTCGCCCTACCTCTCACCGCTCACCCTTACGAACGGAAAGGTGAAAACGGAAAACGTAAAACTATGCGGACGCTGCAGCGTCCCTACCGCTCACCGCTCATCGCTTATCCGCTCACCGCTTCAACGCTCGATGGTCTGGGCGCGGTCGGGGCCTACGCTGACGATGGTGATGGGGCGCTCGAGGGCTTTCTCCAAGTAGTCGATGTAGTCCTGGAAGGCTTTGGGGAACTCGGTGGGAGAGGTCATCTGGGTGAGGTCGGTCTGCCAGCCGGGGAGTTCCTCGTAGACGGCTTGCCAGCCTTCGGTGTCGTAGGGCATCTCGGTGGTGCGCACGCCGTCCTTTTCATAGGCTACGCAGGCCTTGATGGTCTCGAAGGTGTCCAGCACGTCGCTCTTCATCATGATGAGTTGGGTTACGCCGTTTACCATGATGGCATACTTGAGGCCCACGATGTCCACCCATCCGCAACGGCGGTTGCGGCCGGTAACTGCTCCGTACTCATGGCCGATGTCGCGGATCTTCTCGCCTGTCTCGTCGAACAGTTCCACGGGGAAGGGACCAGAACCCACGCGGGTGCTGTAGGCCTTGAAGATGCCGAAGATTTCGCCTATGCTGTTGGGAGCCACGCCAAGACCTGTGCATACGCCGCCGGTGCAGGTGCTGGAAGAGGACACGAAGGGGTAGGTGCCGTGGTCTATGTCCAGCATGGTGCCCTGTGCACCCTCGGCCAGCACGTTCTTGCCCTCGGCCAGTGCCTGGTTGATTTCAAACTCGGTGTCGCGCAGGGGGAACTGGCTCATGTAGCGTATGCCCTCCATCCACTTCTCTTCCTCCTCGGTGATGTCGTAGTCGGTGAAGTGCAGGTCGCTCAGTATCTGCTCGTGGCGTGCCTTCAGGGCCTGGTACTTCTGCAGGAAGTTCTCCTCGATGTCGCCCACGCGCAGGCCTATGCGGCTTGCCTTGTCGCTATAGGTGGGACCGATGCCCTTGCCGGTGGTGCCCACCTTGTTCTTGCCCTTGGCGGCCTCGTAGGCGCGGTCCAGCACACGGTGTGTGGGCAGGATGAGGTGTGCACGGCGGCTGATGTGCAGACGGCTCTTCAGGTCGTAGCCGGCATCTTCCAGTTCCTTTGCCTCTGCCATGAACAGGTCGGGAGCGATGACGCAGCCGTTGCCGATGATGTTCAGTTTGCCTTCGTCGAAGATGCCAGAAGGGATGCTGCGCAATACGAACTTCTTGCCTTCGAAGATGATGGTGTGTCCGGCATTGGGACCGCCGGCAAATCGTGCCACTACGTCGTAGCGTGGGGTGAATACGTCTACAACCTTTCCTTTGCCTTCGTCGCCGAAGACGATGCCCAGCAGGGCATCAACTTTTCCTTTTGCCATAGTAGTTGTTTGTTGGCCCCTTCCCCTTCAAGGGGGTGGGGTTATGATTATTATTGTTTAATTCTCTGTTTGTTGTTTTCTGTTGGTAGTTCTCGGAGTAGTCGGAATAGTCTGAATAGTCGGAGTTTTCGGAGTTCCCGTTTGTTTGTCTGGTGAGTGTTAGTTGTAACTACTCCCCGCCCTATAGGGAGGGGTTGGGGGCGGGTCCTTCCATTTCTTCCAGCGTCTGCATTACCGCTTTCCTGAGGTATAGGGGTGCGTCGGGGGTGATTGCCGTTGCATGGTCGCGCAGTTCCGCTTCGGAGCGTGGCATGAGCGTGGCGCCCTGTCGGAGCAGACGGCACAGGGTGAGCCATCCGCAGAGGGAGGCCAGGGGGGCTGTGCCCGCTATCCAGCGGAAGGCCATGTCCGTGGCCCACGGTTGGGGTGCTATGAGTTCCATGGCCAGGAGCGACACCGCCTCGGGCGTGCGGGCCTCGTGAACCCAGATGTCCGCCACTTCGGGCAGGAACTCCTGTGGAGGTGTGAGCAGTATGCCCAGCAACTGGCTTTCGCGCACATTCTCGTTCCAGAGGCGTTGTGCCAGCCTCCGGTCCTTGGGGAATTCGGATGCGATGTTCCTGAGCCGGGGCAGTTCTATGCCCCATACCACATGGTGGGGCATGCCTCCGCGGCGCATCTGCGAGGAGGCTATGCCGTTCATGTTGGCACGCAGTTCCTTTTTTATATTACGGATGGTTTCGTCCATCTCTTGCGAGTTAATTGTATTCTCTTCCATATCTGAGCATCTGTTGGTCGAAGGTCTCGTCGTAGGCTATGCTGACGTCCGTGACCGTGCCTTCAGTGTCTGTTACAAGTGTGTATCGGGGGTTGATGAAACCCTTGTAGGGAGCGAGGTCCAGAGCCTTGTAGCGCTGGAGCACCTCCTGATGCAGGGCGCTGTCCACCTCCACGCCGTACTTCTCCACCAGGTGCTTGGCCGCCAGTGTGTCGCCCTCGCTCTTTATGCGCTGTATCTCTGCCAGCAGTTGGCCTATGAACTGGCGCAGGGTGGGGTAGTCGTGAATCTCCAGCATGGTCTTGCCCTCCCTCTTGACGAGTTCCATGGCCGGTATGGTGCCGAAGACCTTGGCCCAATAGGAGGACTGCTCCAGGCACCAGTGTGCTATGAGGGCACGGTTGCGCATGTGCGCCTCCTCTATCTGCCGTCCCGGCTCTATGCGCACGAGTTGCGTCATCAGTCCGTTCAGCATGTAGGTATAGTAGTTGCTCTTCCACGCCTCGGGTGTGGGTGTGAGTCCCAATTCGTGCATCTTGTGGTCGGCAATGTAGTAGAGCGCAAACAGGTCGGCTCTGGTCTCCTCTATGGTGCTGCCGTGCACGCCCAGTGCATCGGCATCCACGCCGGGCAGGATTTGTCCCGAACCATGTCCGAGACATTCGTGCAGGTCGGTATGCAGGTCGTCCAACTCGTGGGCATACCTGTTCACCATGTCCAGCACCTTGGCATCGGGGATGAACTCCTTGCGGAATCCGTTGCCCTTGGCCGCCTGGTCGTAGGCCTCGGTAAGGTTGCCTATGGTGACGCTCTTGCTGCCGTAGACGGAGCGCACCCAGTTGCTGTTGGGCAGGTTTATGCCTATGGCAGAACTGGGATAGAGGTCGCCGCCCAGGATGGCAGCCTGCACCACGCGTGCCGTCACGCCCTTGCACTCCTTCTTCTTGAAGCGAGGGTCCACGGGGCTGTTGTCCTCGAACCACTGTGCGTTCTGGCTCAGTATCTCCGTGCGTCGGGTGGCCTCACGGTCCAGAAGGTTCACATATCCCTCCCACGAAGCCTTCAGCCCCAGGGGGTCGCCGTAGACCTCGGTAAATCCGTTCACAAAGTCCACCATGCCCTCCGTTTCGGCAATCCACTGGATTGTGTATTGGTCGAAGGTCTCCAGCGATCCTGTGCGGTAGAACTGTAGCAGAAGGGAGACAATCTCTCTCTGCCTGTCGTTCTCGGCAAACTCCATAGCCTTCTCCAGATGCTGGCAGATGCGCCCTATCTGGCGTCCGTAGAGTCCCTCGGAGGAATATGTATTCTCGTACAGATTGCCCTCCGCGTCCTTCTCCAGACGGCTGTTCATGCCGTACATTACGGGTTGGTCGGGCACTGGAGCGGAAGCCTTCTTCGCGGCGTAGAAACGCTCGGCCTCCTGTTGGGTGACACCCTCGCCGTAGTAGTTGCAGGCAGAAGAGGCAACGAGGTCCTCTCCGCTCTGGCACACACGCTTGGGCATGATGCTTGGGTCGGTGATGACGGGCAGGAGTTCCACAAAGCGCTCCCCTGCCACGACGGGTTCGGGTATCATGCTGTAAGCCTGGCCAAGCCACTCGGCCGAGAAGGCAGGCAGGAACTTGTCCGTGCTGTAGTGGTGGTGTATGCCGTTGGCAAACCAAACCTGGCGCAGGTAGGTGAGGAAGGCATCCCAGTCCTTGCCCTCGTGCACTATGGCCGAGTGCAGGAGTATGTCCTCCAGCAGATGCCGTATGTCCAGATTGTGACGGCAGTTCTGGTCCCAAAGTATGTCGCGCCCCGACAGAGCCGCCTCGGCGAGGTGGTACACGTACTGCTTCTGCCTCAGGGACAGGCCCTCGAAGGCAGGCACACGGTAGCGGAGCAACTGTATGTCGGCAAACCTTAGGTCTTCGTATGTAAAGAGGTCATTCCTCATTTGTGTCGTCTTGGTTTTCGTCCTTTTTCTTCTGTCCTGTGCTGTGCAGTGTCCTGTATTCCGTGGGCGTCATGCCGCTCTTGCGGTAGAAGGCCGAGTAGAAGCACTGTCGGTTGGCAAAGCCCGTGGCCTTGGCGATGTCCTCCATCTTGAGGTCGGCAAAGTGCTTGTCGGTAATCATGTACATGGCCTCTTTGATGCGGAAGTCGTTGATAAGTTGCGAGAAGTTGTCCCTGTACCTGAGGTGCACTACGGCGCTGATGTAGCGTGCGTTGCAGTCTATCTCCTCGGCCATCTTGGCGGCAGTGTATGTGGCATCGCGGTACTTCTTCTCCACAACGAACTTCAGCAGTATCTTCTCGTAGATTTCCTCCACGAGGGTCGTGCTTAGTGCGGAGATGTATGCCGCCTCCTTCTTCTTCTTTTCTGTAATGTTGTATTTTGTCATGATAAAGGTTATAGTCAGGTTTTAGTATGGGGTGTCCGTAAGGGTTTTGTGCGAGAGTTTATAGTCCCAGTTCTATTTTCAGTCGTGCTATCTGCATGAGCACCTCACGGAGCAAGGCCTCCTGTTCTTCAATCTGTGCCTCTGTGGCTATCTGCTTTTCTGTGAGTTGGCTGTTGGACAGGGTCCCCGTGTCCACCTCCAGCGCTATGATTTCCGCTTGCAGAGCCTTCACCTTCTGCTGCTGCAGGGAAGTAGCCATACGGTTCTCGCGTATGCGGCGGCGTTTCTCGTTCCAGTCGATGTTCTGGGTAAGCACGGCATTCAGTTCGTTGTATTGCACGGGAGGATGGTTGGCGTTGTATGCCCTTATCCAGAGGTCCACCAGATTGCGTTGTGCGCTGGCCTTGGCGTCCAGTGCGTCGCCTGCCTTCCTGGCATGGTTGTAGGCACCCTCATGCTCCTTTTGCTCCAATGCCATGTTCTGCAGGTTCTCGGCAAAGCGTGTGTGCTCTGCCCTGGCTCCGTAATAGGCCTGTAGGGAGCGGTCCAATGCCTCGCCCGTGCTCATGTTGGGGAGCAGGATCTGGCGTCGTTCGTGCAGTTCCCCGTACTTGCCGCGTTGCAGTCTTAGTTCCTCCTTCAGGTACTCTATGCTCTGCATGCACTGGCTCAGCATGGCGAGGAGCATCTCCTTCTTTATGCTTGCCTCGGACAAAGCCTTGCGTGTGTCGGCAATGTCCCTGTTGGTCTGTTTCCAGTCCTGCGCCATCTGCCTGATGTCCAGATACAGCATTTCCGCATTGTGCTGCCACTGCTTGAACCACTCGGGGATGGTGATGTCCTGCTGGAGTAGTTCGTAGTGATTATGGTACTTGTCCTGCGAGAGTTTGCGCGAATCGTCCAGGCGGTTGCCCTCGGCGGCCAGAATCTGGCATCGCGACTTTGCCTCGTTGGTGCGCAGGCTTATCTCCATCTTCTTGCCCTCCAGTTGCGCTATCTTGCCCGACAGGTTTGTAATCTGTGTAGTGTGGTAGTTGAACTCACCCAGTTCTGCCTCGGCACCCTGCAGGTCGCGCTGTGCATTGTCCAGCAGTTGGCGTATGGTGGCCATGCGTGCATCGCTGTCCGTGCTGGGCGAGCAGTCGTGGAATGTGGGGTCCAGTTGTGCGAACACCCTCCACTCCTTCACGTCCTCGCTTTGCCTGAGCCGTACGGCCTCCAGGTTCTTCTGCTCAGCAATCTGCTGTCCCAGGTTCTGGGTCAGTTTGTCGTGCAATGTGGTCAGTTGCTTCTCCTGTCCCTGCAGTTCTCCCGACATGGCCTCGTAGTCGCTTCGGAAGTCGCTGATGAGTTTGTACTGGTCCTGCATCGTGTCGCTATGGTAGGGGTGGTGTGTGGCACCGCACACCGAGCATGCCGTGCCCTCTTTCAGGTCGCCTCTCAGGCTGATGAGGTTCTGGCTTTTGCTCATGTTCAGGGAATACTCCTTGTCCGCCACCTGGCGCTTCAGCATGGCCACGTTTACGGTCAGTTCCTGTTCCGTCTTCAGGTCTTGCTCTATCTCCAGGCGCATGGAGTTGATAAGTTGTGTCTTCTCCTCTATGCTAGTGTATCCGCTGCTTATTCGCCTCCACAGGCTCTGTGCCGCGGCAAGCATCAGCAGGCGGCTTTTCAGTTTCATCACCCTCTCCTGCACGTCATAACTCTGCATTCCGCGTATGTTGGTGCGGTGTATCTCGCTTTCGTCCTGCAGGGTCTGTATCTGCTGTTCTATGTCGGTGTGCTGTGCTATGATGCGTGCCAGTTCCTCTCCGGCCCTTCTCTGTTCCTCCAGGTTCCTGTTGTACTGGAGGTTCTTCTGTTTCAGGTTCTCCGAAAGTTCTTCCAGCCTGTGCAGCATGCCCAGTATCAGGTCGGCACGCTCCAGCATGGCTTCGTGGCTCTCCAGCGTGTGCAGTTTGCTGTTCAGCCCCTCCAGCCTTCTGTCAAGGTCGGCTATGGCTGCGTTCTGCGTGGCTATGTTGTTGTCTATGACGTGCTTGCGGTCCTCCTCTTTCGCCAGGATATCCTCGTACCTTTTTATCTGCTCCTGGATGATGGCGCACGCACCGTCGTGCTGGCTGCATTCTTCCACTATGGCACAAAGTTCCTGGTGTTGAGTCTCTGTTGTCTTGATGTTTTCCCGGCTGTTGGTGAATTCCTTGCGCAGTTCCTCTATCCTGTTGCTTGTCAGACGGAGTTGTTGCTCCAGTTCCATGCCCGTGCGGCGGTTTTCCTCGGCCTCGGCTTCCAGCATCTGCATCCTCAGGAACGGGGCCATGATGCTCTCGAAGGTCTCGAAACGGTCCATCTCCGTCGCCTCGTCGGATATGGAGGCGAACTCCTTGTTGAGGATGAACAGTTTGCGCGAGTTGATGTCCAGTTCGGAATTCAACTGCTGATGTCGGTATAGTTTTTCCTGCAATGAGCGCAGGCGCTTCAGGCTTTCCTCTATGTTCTGCTGGCGGCTCTGTGCCAGGCGGAGGGTGTCCCTCAGGCGCTGGTGCTGCACGCTGGTTATATCTGTATTGCTTGATGTCATCAGTCGCTTTCTTTTTCGCAAAGATATATAATTATATGCACAATGGGGAGTTTGCGTGGCGATAATTTGATATAGTCCCTACTTTTTGTAAATATTTATGTTGTGTATGCTGTGTATTCTGCGAATATTCCTTATCTTTGCACGAAATAATAGAGACGTTTTTCCGTAAACAAGAACAAACAGGATATATATGAAACCAAGCATACCAAAAGGCACGCGCGATTTCGGCCCCGTGGAAATGGCGCGCCGCAACTACATTTTCGACACCATACGTTCCGTATATGCTCTCTACGGCTTCCAGCAGATAGAGACCCCCGCCATGGAGAACCTCTCCACGCTGATGGGCAAGTACGGCGAAGAGGGCGACAAACTTCTGTTCAAGATTCTCAACAGCGGCGACTTCCGTTCGCATGTCTCTGCCGAGGAATGGACGGGCAACACCTTGGGCCGCCTCACCTCCCAGTTGTCGGAGAAGGGACTGCGCTACGACCTCACCGTGCCCTTCGCACGCTACGTTGTCCAGCACCGCGAGGAGTTGCAGATGCCTTTCCGCCGCTATCAGATCCAGCCCGTATGGCGTGCCGACCGTCCGCAGAAGGGACGCTACCGCGAGTTCTACCAGTGCGATGCCGACGTGGTGGGCAGCGATTCTCTGCTGAATGAGGTGGAACTGATGCAGATAGTGGACACCGTGTTCACACGCTTCGGCATCCGTGTGTGCCTGAAAATCAACAACCGCAAGATACTCTCCGGCATTGCCGACATCATCGGGCAGGCCGACAAGATTGTGGACATAACCGTGGCCATAGACAAGTTGGACAAGATAGGTCTGGACAAGGTCAATGAGGAACTCCTTGCGGCAGGCATACCCCAGGAGGGTGTGGACAAACTCCAGCCCATCATAAACTTGAGCGGCACCAACGAGGAGAAACTGCAGACCATGCGCGAGGTGCTGGCACAGAGCGAGACAGGACTGAAGGGCGTCGAGGAGGTGGCGTTTGTGCTGAATGCCCTCAACAACCTGTGCCCGTTGAACAATCCCATAGAACTCGACCTTACCCTGGCACGCGGCCTCAACTACTACACGGGCTGCATCTTCGAGGTGAAGGCTCTGGACGTGCAGATAGGCAGCATCACGGGTGGCGGACGCTACGACAACCTTACCGGCATCTTCGGCATGCCCGGCCTCAGTGGTGTGGGTATCAGTTTCGGTGCCGACCGTATCTATGACGTGCTCAACCAGTTGGACCTCTATCCCGAGCAGGTGAGCACCGCCACTCAGTTGCTGTTCGTCAACTTCGGTGATGCCGAGGTGGCCTATTCCCTGCCCATCGTCGGCAAGGCACGTCAGGCAGGCATACGTACCGAGATTTATCCCGACAGTGCTAAGATGAAGAAGCAGATGCAATATGCCAATGTAAAGCAAATTCCATACGTTGCCATCGTGGGCGAGACGGAAATGGCAGAGGGCAAGGTGATGCTCAAGAACATGGTAAGCGGAGAACAGAATCTCGTAACACCGGACGAACTTGTGACAATGATACAAGGCTAAATACAGACAGGAAGGTCCCGCAATCGGCAGAACGGTTGCGGGACTTTTTTGTTATCGTATGTTTATCGTTAAAAATGGCTAAAAAAACAGAAAATAATACAGTAGCCTCGCTACGACTTGCTATAGTTATTGCTAAAAGAACTATTTTTGCACAGCGAGTAACTTCGAAAACATACTAATTAGCCATGAAGAAAATATTTAGAAAAGTGAGCATGTTTCTGCTCATGATGTCAATACCAGTAAGTTTGTCGCTTACAAGTTGTACTGAAGACTCAAAGTTTGATTCTGATTCAAACACTGTTCCTGGATCAGACACTATTCCTGAATCCAAGGAAAAGTACAACATTATCCTTATTACAACCGATCAGGAAGCCTATATGCCGACTTTCCCTCAGGAGAGCAATTATGAAGCCAGGGAGCGTTTGCGTAGCTTGGGCACCACATTTGAGAAACATTATGCATGCTCCAATGTGTCCACTTCTTCTCGTTCGGTGATGTACACAGGTCGCCATGTGACGGAAACCAAAATGCTTGACAATACCAATCTGGTTTTCCAACCTGATATGGATCCCAATATCAAGACCGTGGGCGATATGATGACCGAGGCTGGATACTATGCCGCCTACAAGGGAAAGTGGCATATCTCCCGTCATGAGGATTCGTTGGAGGAGTATGGATTCAAGGACTGGACTGAGGGCAATATATATGGCTCCGTGTGGGAGGGTTTCCATGCCGATAGCACCATTGCCGCCAGAGCATGTGATTGGCTCACCACCATAGGTATGGAGAGGAACCAAATCGGACAACCCTTCTTCCTGGCTGTGAACTTTATCAATCCTCATGATATCATGTATTTCTGTGAGAGTGAGAAGACCGGTTCCTTTGGCTCCGCCACAGCTCCCGATGCTCCCGTCTACAAGAAAAAGTATCCATCAGTGCCTGTGCCTGCCTCATGGAACGAATCCTTGAACAAAGCAGGCCGTCCTTCGGCTCATTTTCAGTATCAGAAGGGTTGGGATTTAGTAACTGGCGAGTCGCCCAATACCGAGGAAGAGTGGCGTACCTTCCGCGACTATTATTTCAATTGCATCCAGGACTGCGACAACCAAATGAATCGTCTGTTGGACCACATTCAGGAATTGGGATTGATGGAGAATACCATCATTGTGTACACTTCTGACCATGGTGAGATGATGGGCGAGCATTGCATGAAGGGCAAGGGAGGCAACATATATGAGAATAACATCCATGTGCCTATGGTTATATATCATCCTGACTATGAGGGTGGCAGAAGTTGCCAGAGTGTTACTTCCCATCTTGATCTTGCTTCCACATTTGTGGACATGGCAACGGACAATGCCAGTGATGCTAATCGCATAAAGGCAGGAGTGGTGGGCTACAGTCTTATGGAAGCCATGCAAAACACCGATGCTCCCATGCGAAACCAGGAAGGCGCACTCTTTGTGTATGATATGATTTCCATGATGGATGACGACCCTGAAGTGAAACCTCATCCCAATGGTGAACAGGAATTGCATGTGGATCTTGAAAATCGTGGTTATCTGCGTGGTATTATCACTCAGGACTTTAAGTTCGCCCGCTACTTCTCTCCGCTTCATTTCAATACTCCAACGGATATGGAAAGCCTCTATGAGAACAACGATGTGGAACTCTATGCCATGGGTACGTCCGAGTGTGACAATATGGCACATCCAAAGGGTAATAACCCGGAGCTTGTGGAGGCCTATAATAGGAAACTTAACAACATAATAAGCAGGGAGATAGGAGTGGACGACGGACGAGAAACCAGTAACTTCATTGGTGGCATAGAGAATTATGGCAAATAACGAAGACAAACGTCATTATTCCATTATAGTAAAACCAGTAGGCGCAGCGTGCAATATGCGTTGCGCCTATTGCTATTATTTGGGTAAGGCACACGAGGGCGAAACGCCTGTTATGACAGATGAGGTACTGCGCAAATATGTCAGTGAAACCATTGCCATTCATGGTTCCGAAGCCGAGATAGAGTTTGCCTGGCATGGTGGAGAACCCCTTATGGCTGGAATGGCATTTTATGAAAAGGCATTGGCCTTGCAGAGGGAATATGGCACAGGCAGGAGGGTATTGAACACCTTGCAGACGAATGGTACCTTGCTAAACGATGAGTGGTGCCGATTCTTCAGGGACAATAAATTCCGCATAGGCATAAGTCTGGACGGCCCGGAGCATCTGCACAATGCATTCAGAAAGGATGCGCAAGGCAACGGGACTTTCCATCAAGTAATGCACGGTGTGGAACTGCTCCGCAAGCATGAGGTGGAGTATAATGTGCTTGCTACGGTAAACTCGGTAAATGTGCATCATCCTCTGGAAGTGTATCAATTCCTTCGTACGGTGTCCGATTATATCCAATTCCTGCCGGTAGTGGAGTGCTCCGGCGATGAGGCCAATGTGGCACAACCTCCTGGAGTGTATTCCGCCTCCCAGAGTTCTACACCACATGAAGCCCATTTTAATGTTTCTGCCGAAGGCTATGGAGAGTTCTTGTGCCGAATCTTCGATGAATGGGCACGGCATGATATAGGAAAGAAGTTTGTACAGATTTTTGAAGCAGCAATAGGCAATATCATGCGCAGGCCTGCAGGATTGTGTGTCCATGAGGGAGTATGCGGACATTGTGCCGCCATAGAGCGCGGAGGCAATGTCTATCGGTGCGACAGGTATGTCTTCCCCGATTATCTCATGGGTAATATCATGCACGACTCGTTGTATGAGATGATGCAAGGTAACCGTCAGTTTGGTGAGCACAAACTGGAATCGCTATCCACGGAATGCCTGCATTGCGATGTGGTAGACCTCTGCTTTGGAGGATGTCCCAAGGACAGGTTCGTTCCTGTGCAATCTCCAGGGCAAGGAAAGGAGTATCAAAACTACCTTTGCCCAGGCTATAGGAAGTTTTTCCGTTATGTAAGGGAGAGAGTGAGGAGAGCGGGAAGGTGAAAGGGGAAAGGAGAAAGGGGAAAGGAGAAAGGGGAAAGGTTTTATACCCCCCCTCCGCGCTTCGCGCTGTCTCAGGGGGACAAAGAAATGAGAAATGAGAAATGAGAAATGATTAACGAACGGAAAGGTGAAAACGGAAATCTGAAAACGTTCCCATTCACTTTGTCCCCCTAAGTTAGGTGGGACGAGGAGCGAAGCGACGGAGGGGGCAAACTCCACTCACCGCTCACCACTCACCGCTCACCTCTCACCGCTCACCTCTCACCTCTAACCTCTAACCTCTCACTTCTCACCGCTCACCGCTATCGCTCACCGCTCACCGCTCACCACTCACCGTTCACTGCTCACCGTTCACCGCTCACCGTTCACTGCTCACCGTTCACTGCTCACCGTTCACCGCTCACTGCTCACCGCTCACCGTTCACTGCTCACTGCTCACCGCTCTCTAATCCCTCCAGCATGTTCATCATGCGCAGCATCTCGTCGCGAAGTTGGGCGGCAAGGGTGAAGTCCAGTTTCTTTGCCGCCTCTTGCATGCGCTGGCGTGTGGTGTCGATGGCCTTTTTCAGTTGCTTGGGCGACATGCTCTCTATTATCGGGTCTGCCACCTTCATGCTTGGAGCCTCCACCTCCACATAGGCACGCTTGTCGCCAATCTCCTTCTGGATTTCCAGCAGGTTGGTCATGGTGCGCGCTTTCTGTATCTGTGTGGGCGTGATGTTGTGCTCCATGTTGTAGCGCATCTGCTTCTCGCGCCGGCGCTCGGTCTCCTCGATGGTCTTCTGCATGGACCCCGTCATGTTGTCGGCATAGAAGATGGCGAGGCCGTTGAGGTTGCGCGCGGCACGGCCGATGGTCTGCGTCAGGCTTCTGTAACTGCGCAGGAAGCCCTCCTTGTCGGCATCCAATATGGCCACGAGCGACACCTCGGGCAGGTCCAGACCCTCGCGAAGGAGGTTCACACCCACAAGCACGTCGTACACGCCGCTTCTCAGCGCGTCCATTATGCGGATGCGCTCCAGGGTGTCCACGTCGGAATGTATGTATGTAGTCTTTATGCCGTGCCTCAACAGGTACTCCGAGAGTTCCTCGGCCATGCGCTTGGATATGGTGGTGACGAGCACACGCTCCTGACGCTCCACGCGCAACTGTATCTCCTCCATCAGGTCGTCAATCTGGTTCTTGGAGGGGCGCACCTCTATCCTCGGGTCAAGCAGGCCCGTGGGACGTATGAGTTGTTCCACCACCACACCCTCGCTCTTCTCCAGTTCATAGTCGGCAGGGGTGGCGGAAACATATATGGTTTGCGGGGTAAGTTCTTCGAACTCGGCGAATTGCAACGGGCGGTTGTCCTTGGCGGCAGGCAGGCGGAAACCGTATTCCACAAGGTTTTTCTTTCGGGCCTGGTCGCCACCGTACATGGCACCTATCTGCGGTATGGACTCGTGGCTTTCGTCCACCACCAACAGGAAGTCGTCGGGGAAGAAATCCAGCAGGCAGTAGGGGCGTTGTCCCGGCTGGCGCCCGTCGAAATAGCGTGAATAGTTCTCTATGCCCGAGCAGTGCCCCAGTTCGCGAATCATCTCTATGTCGTAGCGCACACGCTCTTCCAGACGCTTGGCCTCGAAGGTCTTGCCTATCTCCGTGAAGAACTGCACCTGCTTCTCCAGGTCCTCCTCTATCTGGCGGATGGCGGCCTCCTGCGTGTCCTTGCTGGTCATGAACAGGTTGGCAGGGTAGATGCGATAGTCCTGGAACGAACCCCTTGCCTGCATGCTTTGAGGGTCCAGTTCCTGTATGGCCTCTATCTCGTCGTCCCAGTAAGTCACCCTCAGCACCGTGTCGGCATAAGCCAGCCAGATGTCCACCGTGTCGCCTATGGCACGCACATCGCCACGGTTGGGCGTGACGTCGTTGCGCACATAAAGCGCCGCTATGAGTTTGCGCAGAAGGTTGTTGCGGTCCAGCCGCTGGCCCACCCGTATGTCTATGCTGTTCTCGCTCAGTGTGAGAGGGTTGCCCATACCGTAGATGCACGACACGGACCCCACCACTATCACGTCCTTCCTGCCCGAGAGCAGGGCCGAGGTGGCCGCCAGCCTCAGTTTGTCAATCTCTCCGTTTATGGCCAGGTCCTTCTCTATGTAGGTGTCCGTGCTGGGGATGTATGCCTCGGGCTGGTAGTAGTCGTAGTAGGAAACGTAGTATTCCACGGCGTTCTTGGGGAAGAACTGCTTCATCTCGCCGTAGAGTTGGGCAGCCAGCGTCTTGTTGTGCGAGAGGATGAGGGTGGGTTTGCCCACGTTGGCAATCACGTTGGCAATGGTGAACGTCTTTCCGCTACCCGTCACACCAAGCAACACCTGGGCAGGTGTTCCGCTCAGCACTCCGTCGGTCAGTTGGCGTATCGCCTCGGGCTGGTCTCCGGTAGGGTGGAATTTGGACGTCAGTTCGAAATTCATATTGCAAAGGTATTGAAATGTACTCTCATTAGCAAGTTCGGACGTGTTTTTATGCCTCCAGAGTATGCTAAAACAGGGCGGTAGGGGTAAAATGTTATGTTCTCTTGCCATATCTTCATTTATTTTTTGTATCTTTGCACGCTGAAAGTCGCGCGCTATGCGTGTACGAGACATGAAAGTAATGAAGAAACACTGTTTGCTGATAGCTGTGCTGGCCACATTCCTCGGTTCTTGTACCAAGTGGACAGCCTTGCAGAATACCCAGGACTACGAATACAAGTACGAGGCCGCCAAATCCCTCTATGCCGAGGGCAAGTACGGGCAGGCCAGCATGTATTTTGCCGAGGTGCTGGCAGTGATGAAGGGAACCGCCAATGCCGAGGAAAGCCTGTATCTGGTTGCCATGAGCAATTTCCACAACAAGGACTACGATGCGGCATCCCAATACTTCCGTAAGTACTATCAGGTGTACCCCAAGGGGCTGTACGTGGAGTATGCACGCTACTATTGCGGTCTGTCGCTGTACAACATGACTCCAGACCCGCGCCTGGACCAGCAGAGCACGTTCGAGGCCATAAAGGAGTTTCAGGAGTTCCTTGACTACTATCCCTACACCTCCATCAAGGCAAGCACACAGGAGATGATCTATGCCCTGCAGGACAAGTTGGTGGAGAAGGAATACCTGAGCGCAAAACTTTATTTCGACCTGGGTTCGTACACCATGAACTGCACCTATGGCGGCAGCAACTACGAGGCCTGCGTGGTGACGGCACAGAACGCCTTGCGCGACTTCCCCTTTGCCAATGCAGAGCGACGCGAGGAACTTTCCATCATGATACTCCGTTCCAGATTCCTTCTGGCAGAGCAGAGCATTGACTCAAAACGCTTGTCGCGCTATCGCGACTGCATAGACGAATACTATGCCTTCGTGAACGACTTCCCCGAGAGCAAGCACATCAAGGAGGCAGAGAAAATCATGAAGAAGAGTACGGACTTCGTGAGCAAGCACGCTCCTAAGGACGAGATGGTGGACTAACCCACGGACAAGAAGAAATTACGAATAAAAGATACATAACAAAATATGGATTACAAGAAGACTAAGGCGCCCACCAACACGGTGACACGCGACATCATGAACCTTTGTGAGGAAACAGGCAACATCTACGAGAGTGTGGCCATCATCGGCAAGCGTGCCAACCAGATTTCTGCCGACATCAAGCAGGAACTGAACCAGAAACTGCAGGAGTTTGCCACTTCCAACGATTCTTTGGAAGAGGTCTTTGAGAACCGCGAGCAGATAGAGATAAGCCGCTACTACGAGAGAATGCCCAAGGCAACACTGATTGCCATAGAGGAGTTTGAGGAAGGACGTGTGCACCACCGCAAACTGGTTCAGGACCTTAATCTGGAGGACGAGAACTAATCCCTTGTCCTGTTGCGATGATTTGAAATCATGATACAGAGAATTCAGACACTCTACCTGCTGATATGCTTCGTGCTGACGCTGGTGTGTGTGTTTTTCGAGATAAAGGCAGAGAATCATCCCTGGGCACTGACGGCAATAATGGCCGTTACAGGTGTCCTCGAGTTCATGGCCATTTTCCTCTTCCGCCGCCGTGCCCTGCAGATGCGCGTGTGCACCTTCTGCATCATCCTTCTGCTGGGATGGTATGCCACTTATGCGGCTTTCGCCTGTTTGGTCGGTGAAGGTCTGGTGGGCGAGTTCCGTCCGCAGGTGTGGGCTTCCATTCCTGCCATAAACGCCATCCTGCTCTATCTGGCTTTCCGAGGCATCCTGCGCGACGAGATGCTGGTGAGAAGTCTGGACAGACTCAGGTAGGGTGCATGACATTCCACATGAGATAGATTACAAATTCAATAACTAAACACATATACAAAAGATTATGGCAAACGAAATGCAAGAAAAGAGCAAGGCTGGTATCTTCGCCCTGATTTGTTCATTCCTGTTCCCCATCGTGGGCGTTATCATCTACTTTGTTCAGAAGGACAAGGTTGCTGACCCCGTCAAGTATCTCTACGCAGCCGGTGCTGGTTTCGTAGTCAGTTTGCTGATGGGTCTTGTTGGTGCTTGAGCGCCAGGCATACTATAAAGAAAAACGAGGCAACTGTCGCTTGGGTGCGGTGGTTGCCTCGTTTTTTTATGCCCTACTTTATCGTCTTGTCCTTTGTCTTCTTAACGTCCCAGAAGTAGGAGAGTTTCACTACGATGCTGGAGTTTGCCGAGCGTCCGAAATAGTCCTTCTTGCCGTTGTTGAAGATGTCAGAAAGGCCGAAGTGATAACGTCCGTCCAGGGCGAAATGTCCAATCTTCGGGTGACTGAACTCTATGCCCGCACCGCCGACAATGCCATATTCAAACTTCTTCTCTACCACCAGGTTGTAATGCTGCCATGGTCCTTCGGGGTTCTTTGGCACGTTTATCATTGGTCCTTCGGGGTCGTAAGGGTTTACGGCATCCCCCCATTCGCCGGTGCGTGTGTCACTCTCGCCTATGCAGAAACCTATCTGAGGACCCAGGATAAGGTAGCCCATCACTCCCTTTCGCTCACGTCCGAACCCCAGGCGTGCCATGAAGGGGATGTGGATATAATCCATATTCCTCTGGTAGGTGTAGTTGCCCTTTTCCGGCACTTCCTTCCAACCCTGTCGGGAAAAGTTCACTTCGGTTTGCAGGGCACATACCATGGCAAAATACTTCTCGCACGTGTAGCGCAGGGTGACACCCAGTTCGGGGCCTATGAGCATGCTCTGCTTCACTCGTGGCGAGAATGTTACGCTGTTCATCACTATGCCTCCGTTCACACCAATGGCAAGGTCGGAACGGTATTTGCCCACCTGTGCCGATGCCATGAGTGGCACGATGCATAGTAGCAATATATGTAGTATGTGCTTCTTCATGTTGCAAAATTACGAATAAGTGAGCGAAATCCCAAATTTATTTGAGGATTTCCGAGCGTGAGTAATTTAGAGACGAAGCCTCAAAGGTACGATTAAGTGAGAGAAATTCCAAAGAAAAGACTAAGCGAGAGCATGGTAGGGACACGGCATGCCGTGTCCGAATGATTCAAGCAAGGCAGACTCGGCATGCCGTCCCCCCCCTCCGCGTCACGCTGTCACGCTCGCACCAGAAACACATCACTACACCCACCTCCACGCCTCACGAGGCAAAGCCTCTCGCTTCGTGTCTCTTACGCCCACGCCTCACGTCTCACTGCACGCTATTTCCCACTATCTATCATCCACAGAATGCATTTTTGTATCTTTGCAACAGAAACTGGTGAACGGATGAGCGAATGAGCAACTTTCCTTGGAATGAGTCAGTTTCCGATAGGAAATGTTGCTTTTTTCATTTCATTACGTTATCTTTGCATGGAATTATAGGCAAATAAATAGTGACAATAGCATGGGAGACAAGTATCAGATACCTTATACCAACGCATGCATCAGGGCATTTGCCAAGCGCTTCAACCTCTCTGTCAAGGTGGCGTTTGATTACCTGTATGCTTTCAAGGGAATTGACTTCCTTGTCGAGTTCTACGAGATAGAACACTTGCAATCCATAGACGATGCCGTAGACGACCTGATTGTATGTTGTGCTAATAACGGGGGGACACTAAGATGATTACCACTGCTCAGAGAAACTTCCTGGTAAACCATGCCGTTGACCAACTCACGGAATCTGTCATAAAGGACAATGGTTCTGACTTGACCTCAGCACTGAAAACTGTTTACGACTCCAAAGTGTACAGATTGCTGCAGGATAACGAGGGCGAACTTTACACGCAAAGCCCATCCTATCTATATGAACTATTGAGGCAGGAGATATAATAAAGGCATTTTGCCTGCTTGTCTTTATCTCCGCTCCTTATATACATCTTATATATATTATAACGCATGCGATATATATCTTTCTTTATCCTGACGCTCCTGTCCCTGACATGCATGGCACAGACGATGCCCTCGCTCAGGCCCGAGGTGACGTACACCAATCCCGAGGGAACGGTGCTGACGGGCAGTTACCCCGATGACCTGCAACTGACGGAGATACAGAACGCTCCGCTCAACGGCATCTTTCTGGCCAATCCCCAGGATATGGACGGTTGGGACGTAACGTACGACTGGGTGGTGATGGTGGATACCGTTACTGGTTCCATGGGCAACAACTTCTTTGAACTGGTGCACCGCTTTGAGGAAAATCTTGACTATGATTTCATACACAAGGGAACCTACAAAGTGCGTCTGAAGGCCACCTTCACCAATGGCGAAATGACGTGGGAATATCCCTCGGAAGACATGGACTCCATCATCTTCCAATTGCAGATAAGCGGCAGCAAACTCGAGTTCCCCAACACGTTCACTCCCAACGGCGACGGACAGAACGACATCCTCCGTGCCAAGGAATACCAGAGCATAGTGGAGTTCCATGCCGCCGTGTTCAACCGTTGGGGCCAGCGCCTCTACCAGTGGGACGATGTAGCCGAGGGCTGGGACGGACGTGTAGGAGGCAATTACGTGCGCAACGGTGCCTACTACCTTGTGGTCAATGCCAAGGGAGCGGACGGCACCAAGTACCGCCTGAAGAAAACCATAAATGTGTTCACGCACAAGAACCAGGATTATGTGGAGGAGTGAGGGGTCTTGCTTATGTCAAACACCAAAATCATAGTTGAAGGCGCCAGGGAACACAACCTGAAGAACGTGGACGTGGAGATACCGCGCGGTTCGCTCACCGTGATAACGGGACTGAGCGGGTCGGGTAAGTCCAGTCTTGCCTTCGATACCATATATGCCGAGGGTCAGCGTAGGTACATAGAGACCTTCTCGGCTTACGCACGCAACTTCCTCGGAGGCATGTCGCGCCCCGATGTGGACAAGGTCAGCGGTCTCTCGCCCGTCATCAGCATAGAGCAGAAGACCACCAACCGCAATCCACGCTCCACTGTGGGCACCACTACCGAGATTTACGACTTCCTCCGTCTGCTCTATGCCCGTGTGGGCGAGGCCTATTCCTATGTTAGCGGAGAGAAGATGGTCCGCTACACCGAGGAACAGATTGTTGCCCTTCTGCTGGAGAGGTACGAGGGACGGCGTGTCTACATCCTTGCCCCTGTGGTGCAGAACCGCAAGGGACACTACCGCGAACTTCTGGAGAGCGTGCGCAAGAAAGGCTACCTCTATGCCCGCATTGACGGGGAGATGGAGGAACTCCTGCCCGACATGCAACTGGACCGCTACAAGAACCACGACATAGAGGTGGTGGTGGACCGTCTGCGTGTTGCCGAAAAGGACGGCGAGCGCCTGCGCCAAAGCGTGTCCACCGCCATGCAGCAGGGTGGGGGACTCATCATGGTCTTCGACATGGAAACGGGCGAGGTGCGACATTATAGCCGCCGCCTCATGTGTCCCACCAGCGGCATAGCATACCGCGACCCTGCTCCGCACGACTTTTCGTTCAACTCCCCCCAGGGTGCCTGCCCCCGATGCAAGGGTCTTGGCATGGTGTCCCTCATTGACGAGGAAAAGGTCTTCCCCGACCCGAAACTGAGCGTCCGCCAGGGTGGCATAGCCCCTCTGGGCAAGGCGCGACAGGCCATGATATTCTGGCAGATTCAGGCAGTGTTGGAAAGATACGACGCCACGCTGGACACCCCCATAGGGCAGTTGCCGCGCGAGGCCATGGACGAGATACTGAACGGCAGTCCCGAGCGTCTCCGCATACCTGCCTCCGTGGCACGAACCTCGAGCGACTATTTCACCGATTACGACGGCCTCGTGAAGTACATCCGACAGATGCTGGACTCTGACATGAGTGCATCGGCACAGAAGTGGGCCGACCAGTTCAACCGTACAGCACAATGTCCCGAATGTCACGGACAGCGCCTCAGAAAGGAGTCCCTGCATTTCTTCATTGCCGGCAAGAACATTGCCCAACTGGCAGAGATGGACCTGGGCGAACTCTACGAATGGCTCATGTCGCTGGACAAGCACCTCAACGACCACCAGCGCAAGATAGCGCCCGAGATACTGAAGGAACTCTGCACACGCCTGCGCTTCCTCCTGGACATAGGTCTGGAGTATCTCTCGCTTTCCCGTTCGAGCGTCTCGCTCAGCGGTGGAGAGAGCCAGCGCATACGTCTGGCCACACAGATAGGTTCGCAACTGGTGAACGTGCTATACATTCTGGACGAACCCTCCATAGGCCTTCATCAGAAGGACAACAGCCGTCTGATTGCCTCGCTGAAGTCCCTGCGCGACATCGGCAACTCGGTCATCGTGGTGGAGCACGACCAGGAGATGATGGAGAATGCCGACTGGATAGTGGACATAGGTCCGCGTGCCGGACGTGCCGGCGGACATGTGGTGTATCAGGGCACTTATCCCGATATGCTCAAGGCAGACACCCTGACCAGCGGCTACCTCTCCGGCAGACTCCGCATAGAGGTTCCTGCCGTGCGCCGCGAGGGCAACGGAAAGAGCATCACCATACACGGGGCTCGTGGCAACAACCTGAAGGACGTTACCGCCACTTTCCCCCTGGGCAAACTCATCTGCATCACAGGCGTGAGCGGTTCGGGAAAGAGCACGCTCATCAACGATACCCTGCATCCCATCCTCTCGCAGCACTTCTACCGCTCGCTTACCGACCCCTTGCCATACGACTCGGTGGAGGGACTGGAGAACGTGGACAAGGTGGTGGACGTTGACCAGACTCCCTTGGGACGAACCCCGAGGAGCAACCCTGCCACGTACACCAACGTGTTCAACGACATACGCAACCTCTTCGTGGACCTCCCCGAGGCAAAGATAAGGGGCTACAAGCCGGGACGCTTCTCCTTCAACGTGAAGGGCGGACGGTGCGAGACCTGTTCGGGCAACGGATACAAGAGCATAGAGATGAACTTCCTGCCCGACGTGATGGTCCCCTGCGAGGAGTGCCGTGGCAAGCGCTACAACCGCGAGACACTGGAGGTGCGCTTCCGTGGCAAGAGCATTGCCGACATACTGGACATGACCATAAACCAGGCCGTGGAGTTCTTCGAGAACCAACCGAACATCCTGCAGAAGATAAAGGTGCTTCAGGACGTGGGCCTTGGCTACGTGAAACTCGGTCAGCCGAGCACCACCCTGTCGGGAGGCGAGAGCCAGCGCGTGAAACTGGCCACCGAACTGGCCAAGCGCGACACGGGTCGTACCCTGTACATCCTGGACGAGCCCACCACTGGTCTGCACTTCGAGGACATCCGCGTGCTCCTCTCCGTGCTGAACCGTCTTGTGGACAAGGGCAACACCGTGGTCATCGTGGAGCACAACCTGGACATCATCAAGGCTGCCGACCACATCATAGAGATGGGTCCCGAAGGAGGCCGCCGTGGCGGACAGATACTCTTCTCCGGCACCCCCGAGGAGATGGTAAAGGCCGGCATAGGCTACACGGCACCATACCTGAAGGAAATGCTGAAATGAACGGGTAACGGTGAGCGGTGAGCGGTGAGCGGATGAGCGGACAAACGGAAGCCGTGTAAATCTGTTGCATCTGTGTCATCAGTGCTCCATGCCAACCTAAAGTAACCTCTAACCGAATACATTATCTATATATAATATATAAAGCAATGAAACAACTCTCAGTTCTTTCCATGGCTGCTATGGCGGCCCTGTCGGCACAGGCTCAGAGCCAGCGCCCGAACATCGTCTACATCATGACGGACGACCACACAGCCCAGGCACTCAGTGCATACGGCAACAGTCACTTGCAGACCCCCAACCTCGACCGCATTGCCGAGGAGGGCGTCCTGTTCCGCAACAGTTTCGTCGCCAACAGCCTCTCAGGTCCCAGCCGTGCGTGCATGCTCACCGGCAAGCACAGCCACATCAATGGTTTTACCAACAACGAGCACGGTATCTTCGACGGTTCACAGCAGACAATGCCCAAACTCCTGCAGGCTGCCGGCTACCAGACGGCACTCATAGGCAAGTGGCACCTGGTGAGCGAACCCACAGGCTTTGACCATTGGGACATCCTCATAGGTCAGGGCGAGTACTACAACCCTCTTTTCCACCACCAGGATGGCAGCAAGTCCATCGAAAAGGGTTATTGTACCAACGTCATCACCGACAAGGCCATCAACTGGATGGAGCAGCGCGACAAGGACCGTCCCTTCATCCTGTTTGTACACCACAAGGCATGCCACCGCAACTGGTTGCCCGAGTTGAAGTACCTGCGCGAGTATGAAGACCAGACCTTCGAGAAACCTGCCAACTTCTGGGACAACTACGAGGGACGTATTGCCGCACAGCAACAGGAAATGGCCATCGCCTCCAACCACGACATGGACCTTGCCTACGATACCAAGGCTTATCTGCCCGGTGACCAGACACGTCTGTCCCAGGCCTATATCAACTACGTGGAGCGTCTGGAACCCGAACTGAAGAAGCAGTACTGGACCTTCTACGACAGCATTTCATGCGACTTCAAGCGCCAGAACCTCACAGGCAAGGACCTGGTGGAGTGGAAGTACCAGCGCTACATGCGCGACTATGCCAAGGTGACCCGCACTTTGGACGATAACGTGGGCCGACTGATGGACTACTTGCGCGAGAACGGTATGCTGGAGAACACCCTCGTTGTCTACACCTCTGACCAGGGCTTCTATATGGGCGAACACGGTTGGTTCGACAAGCGCTTCATGTACGAGGAGAGCCTGTCCACACCTCTGCTCATGCGTCTGCCCGACGGTTACAAGCGTCGTGGTGAGATTACCGACATGGTGCAGAACATCGACTATGCCCCCACCTTCCTGGAAATGGCAGGCGTTAAGGTTCCCTCCGACATTCAGGGCAAGAGCCTCGTTCCCCTGCTCAAGGGCGAGAAGACCATCGGCAAGTGGCGCGATGCCATCTACTACCACTTCCACGAGTATCCCGCAGAACATGCCGTGAAGCGTCACTATGGCGTCCGCACCGAACGCTACAAGTTGATTCACTTCTACAACGACATCGACACATGGGAACTCTATGACCTTAAGGAAGACCCCACAGAGATGAAGAACGTCTATGATGACCCTGCCTATGCCAAGGTTCGCAAGCAGATGCACAAGAAACTTGCGCAGATGCAGAAGATGTATAAGGATCCCATTGAGGAGACTATAGCAAAGAACTAATTTCAATATATAAGTATTGAAAACATGAATTATTGGATTATACCGGGAAGGAATGATGTTTTTAGGGTAGATGACTACTTTGAAACGAATGATGTCGTGGATTGGAAACAATCTCATTATTTATTTGAAGTGGGGGATATAGTATATATTTATGTTTCAGCTCCTATTTCAAGAATAAAATATATGCTACGTGTTGAGAAGACAGACATTCCTTATGAGGATACCATGGTAGACACAGAGTATTGGGCAAGAAATCATCCCAAGGAAAAAGAATTGCAACACATTACTTATGTGAGGTTAAAGCTCCTTGGCAAGTGCGATACTCCTTTACTATCGTTAAAGACGTTGTCAGAATATGGTGTAACTTCACTCCAAGGTGCAAGACGTAATTTACCAAAAGAACTGATTGCACATATTCAACAGTGTTTTGAATGCTCTACAAAAAATGAATGATATAGTATCTACTCCCCTCCCTTGTGGAGGGGCAAGGGGGAGGGTCCGTATCATCGTCCTCACCGGTGCCGGCATGAGTGCCGAGAGCGGTATCAGCACCTTCCGTGATAGCGGAGGTCTTTGGGAACAGTACAATGTGGAGGATGTTGCCACTCCCGAGGGGTGGGCAAGGGATCCCGAACTTGTCACCGAGTTCTACAACCTGCGCCGTCAGCAGATGCTCGACGCTCAACCCTGTCTGGGGCATAAGTTGCTGGCAGAGTTGGAACGTTTCCACGATGTGCAGATTATCACACAGAATGTGGACGACCTGCACGAGCGTGCTGGTAGCACCAATGTGATCCACCTGCATGGCGAACTGATGAAGGTGACCAGCAGCCAGGCGCCCAACGCCCCGTCGCAAATCATCACCCTCACCCCCGATAATGCCGATGTGCAGTATGGCGATGAGGCTCCCGACGGCAGTCCTCTGCGCCCCTACATCGTATGGTTTGGCGAGGAGGTACCCAACATAGAGGTGGCGGCTGAACTCTGCATGCAGGCCGATGTGCTGGTGGTCATCGGCACAAGCCTCAATGTCTATCCTGCCGCCGGCCTTACCCGTTGTGTGCCACACGGCACGCCCATCTGGCTCATCGACCCCAAACCCGTGCAATGGAATTCCTCCAGCACCTTCCGCCATTTGCAGATGGGTGCTTCCCAGGGCGTGGCGCAGTTCATGAAGGAGTTGTTGGAGGAGTAAGGTAGTAAGGATATTGAATGATTCTTAGGAAAACAATACGGAGGTGCCTCGTTAGTGAGACACCTCCGTATTGATTATATTGCTGTCTTCATTGTGCTCTTAGGCGGAAGTGTGCATGCCATAGTGACGGTAAACTTTTGTTGTCGTATCAACAGACTTTGATGATAGTACAACAAAAAGCAACCATTACCGGGTATGCACGAGGGTTTCTATGTCGGGGATTTGCCTGCTAAGCAATGCTGAAATCTTTATTTCTCGTGCACAAACTCATAGTTCGTGAGACCACATTCCTTGAGCATGGCGGTTAGGCGATTTATGTGCTCTTGGGGGACACCATGGCAAACGTTGATGCGTATATGGTGGTCCTTCCTGTAGGAAATGTCCTTCAACAGGTTCTTGATGTTATAGGATTTCTGAGTCCATGTAATGTATTCGTATTGCTTGTGGTCAAAGGTCGCCTTTATGCCTTGGCTTTGAAAGATGCTGACGCGGAACGGGGCGTCTTTGGGAGGTGTGCCGGTTAGGAGTATGGTCAACTGAGGGTTCACACTTCCCTGAATGCCGGCAGGTATCTCAACGGGTTTGGTGATGAGGTTTATCACAACTGTTTCTCCCTCTTTACTCTGTTCTATCTTCTTAAGGGCAGAGGCAGGAAGGTCGGGTACATTGTGAAGATTGAACTCCACTCCGTCGAGAAGCATCTTTGTTTTCTTGGCAGGAATTACAAAGGGGTAATCTGACTTTGGTCTGTCTTCAACAAACGATTTCCCCCAGGCTTCTATCCATGCTCCTTTTGTCCATGATACCCTGTAAAAATCTCCATACTTTTTCATGATGGGATGTTTCTTCTGTTCATCTGTTAGAAACCATGCAGTAACCATTTTCTGTTCTTTGCTCTTCTCCTCGTCTGCCATGCTTGGCATGGCGGGAGCACCTTGCCCGGCATTGTCCCCGAGCGGCATGCCCGGCAGGTTTGCCTCTTCCGTTTTTGGCTTGGCGAATGCAACAACGGCTATACCCATGAATAGCGGTAGGAACAGGCCTTTGAGCATGAGCAGGCCTGATGATTTAGTCTTCTTCATCATAATGATTCTGTCTTTTAGCGAACCGTGACTCAGGCTGTTTGTCACACTCTGCAGACGTGTTCCAAATGCCTTTATCACCAATAATTGTTGGTATCTCGTTGCATCGATGCCTAAATCCAGTACCGCCTTGTCTGCCTCATACTCGTGTACGGCTCTGAGGTCGCGTGCCAGCATCCATACGAGGGGGTTGAACCATTGTAGGGTGCATACGCTCTCCAGCAGGAGTATGTCCCATGAATGTCCCAAACGGATGTGTGCCTGTTCGTGCGTGAGGATGGGATGGCGTGAGTTTTCGTAATCCTTGGCGCTCATCACTATGTGGCGGAAGAAACTATATGGTGCGAAGTTGCCTCCGCGTATGATTATGCTGTTGCCGTATTTGTCCCTTGTCTTTATGCCGTGCCGAATGTCGTGGCGGAAAGCCAGTATCTGTCTGAGAACGGAGAAAAGATGCCATGCTATCCCCAGAACGTACAGAGTATAAAGGACGGTATGCCACGGGAATGGGGTGGATGGAGCGGGGGCATGTCCGATGTATTCTTTATTGTCTGGTGCCATGTAGGGACGATGCCTTTCCTCTGTGCTTCCAGGCGTCCGTGCCTGTGCCTCGGCCATGTCGTCCTCGGTTTCCGTGATGCGTGTGTCATCGGGAAGAAGCACCCATTCGGGCACAAGGCGTGACCTGTCCAGCGTGATTTGCCAAGCAGGCAGCACCAGTGAGGAAATGAGTATGGCAAGCAGTACTCCACGGTTGAACCTATGGAAGGTTTCATGGCTCAGGAGTACGAAGAAGCATCCGTATAGCACGGACAACAGTATGGCGGATTTCAGCAGGAAGTATATCATAAGTCATCGGAATATATATCATAAGCCATCGGAAAGTGTGTCCATGCCCTTCATAGGGGACATCCTCACCATTTGCATGATTTCCATCAGTTCCTCGTCCGTGATGTCCTCTGTGCGGATGAGGAAGGAGAAGAGTTTCTTGGTGGAATTGCCGAAGAGCGAGTCCTTGACGTCGTCCATTACATTGGCGATATATTTCTCGCGTGTGAATATGGGTGAAAAGACGAAGCAACGTTTGCTCCCCTCCTTTTTGAAGTGCTCCACATATCCCTTTGCCTCTATGATTTTCAGGAAGGTGGCAATGGTGGTGTATGCAGGACGGGGTTCTGGATATCGCTCTATTATCTCGTGTATCGTAAGCGCCTCCGTGGCATCCCATAGCACGTTCATCACCTCCATTTCGGCTTTTGTCAGAGGGCGCAGGTCATTTCTCTTCTTCATATCCTTCATTGGTTTTGACACCGCAAATTTAGACACTTCACGTCTTTCGTGCGAGAAAAAGAAGAAAAGAACCCGTGGACGGCACTGTTTTTTAACGTTCGTTATTAGTAATAAGCCGTGAATTCTTAGTAGTTAACGTTTGTCGCCCCTCAACGGTACTCCATACAAGATGAGGTGTAAGAGCATCATTCGGCCGGCAAATCAGAGAATACTTTGCCCTGCCCTGTGGTAATGCAACGAAAAAAGCCTATCTTTGCAAACGCAATGGGAATAGTAGAAGTATTGTTGATAGCCATAGGCGTTTCCATGGATGCCTTTGCCGTGTCCGTGGCCAAGGGAATATCTGCACATAGGGTGGGGTGGAGGCATGCCCTGTTGGCAGGCTCGTGGTTTGGCGGTTTTCAGGCATTGATGCCATGTATCGGCTATTTCCTTGGTCTTGGCTTTGCCACATTCATAGGTCAGTGGGACCATTGGGTGGCATGGTCTTTGCTAACCCTCATTGGTGCCAACATGGTCAAGGAGTCTTTCTCCAAGGACGAGGATGAGGTGGCAGGCGGATGGGGATTCTGGCATATGCTCACTCTTGCCGTTGCCACCAGCATAGATGCCTTGGCCGTGGGTGTTTCCTTTGCCTTTCTGGAAATGTCGGTATGGATGCCTGTCATTGTTATAGGCCTGACCACAATGATGTTTTCCATCGCTGGTGTACTCTTGGGCAAGAAGGTCGGCGAGCGTTTCAAATCCAAGGCCGAACTTGTCGGCGGCCTCGTCCTCATAGCCATCGGCGTTAAGATACTTTGGGAGCACACGATGTAGGACGAAGAGTTGTTGTGTCCGACAATGTCAGTGCAATTTCCTGTTATACTTTCAGGAATGTCCTGTGGCGATAGAGGAAGCCCCCATGATGAAAAGCATGTCGAATCCTCGCAGGGTGTCCAGCGAGAGCAAGCGTGAAGGTGTATCGTGTGTGTTTATTCTTGTTTTCATGTGGTTAAAGTTATAAAGAATAAGTTTATAAATCTTAATATGCCATGCTTTTCTTTTGTAGGTTGGGCAAAAAGCGTTAACTTTGACATCGGAGAATGTCACTTTCCATCATAATATATATAATATACACGCACGCACATACACACGAGTATCATGAACAACAAACCCATCCCCTCGGACGAGTTCCGCAAGATGATAGCCGGCGAGGAGTATTCTGCCATAGATCCGGTCATGCTGGAGGAATTGAACAGAGTGAAGGACCTCTGCTGGGAGTACAACCAGTTGCGGCCAACCCTGCTGAAGGAAAGGCACGACAAGTTGCAGGAGATACTGGGGCGTTGCCACGAGGACACGTTCATAGTGCAGCCTTTTTATTGCGACTATGGGCGCAATATCCGTGTTGGCAAGGGCTTCTTTGCCAACTTCAACTTCACGGTGCTGGATGAGGCCCACGTCACCATAGGCGACGATTGCTTCATAGGGCCCAACGTGGCCATCTACACAGCATGCCATAGCACCGACCCCAAGGAACGCAACACCAGGCGCGAGTGGGCGCGCCCCGTCACCATAGGCCATAATTGCTGGATAGGGGGTAGCGTCACCATCCTGCCGGGCGTGACCATCGGCCACAACTGCACCATCGGTGCCGGTAGCGTGGTGGTGGGGGACATCCCCGACGGCAGCATTGCCGTGGGCAATCCCTGCCGGGTAATAAAGAACGTCCCCCTGGAATAAGAGACGGATATGGATATAGAAAGCGTCAGAGACTACTGCCTATCCCTGCCATTGGCAACGGAGGACTTCCCTTTCGACGAAACAACCTTGGTGTTCCGTGTCTGCGGCAAGATATTTGCCATGATAGACTTGGAGCGTACTGAGTGGTTCGTACTGAAGTGCGACCCCGATCGTGCCATAGAACTACGCGAACAACATGCCGAGATTTCACCGGCATGGCACATGAACAAGAAACACTGGAACCAACTGAACCTCTACGGCCTTCTGCCCGACGGGTTGGTGCGCTCGCTCATCCGCCACAGTTATGTCATGGTGGTGCGCAAACTGCCCAAGGCCGTCAGAGAGGCCAATCCGCAGGTGAATATAAACGAATAGCATTATAGAAACTACCTATAACCAACCATGAAAAGAACCATCCTCCTGCTCTCCCTGCTTGTGACCCTCGTGTCGGCACATGCACAGAAGAAAATCCGTGTGGCTTGCGTGGGCAACAGCATCACCTACGGCTACACCTTGCCCGACCGCGAACAGAACGCCTATCCATTCAAGTTGCAGAAAATGCTGGGCGATGCCTACGAGGTGGGCAACTTCGGGCACTCCGGCGCCACGCTCCTGAACAAGGGACACCGGCCCTACACCAAGGTGAAGGAGTACGAGCAGGCACTGGCCTTTGCCGGCGACATCGTGGTCATCCACTTGGGCATCAACGATACCGACCCCCGCAACTGGCCCAACTATCAGGACGAGTTCATAGGCGACTACCGTGCCCTCATCCGGGACTTCCGCAAGGCGAATCCCAAAGCACGTATCCTCATAGCACGCATGACACCTCTGTCCGACAGGCACCGCCGTTACGAGTCGGGCACACGCGACTGGCACGAACAGATACAGGAGGCCATTGCCTGTGTGGCGCGTGCCGAGAAGGTTCAGATGATTAACTTCTTCGAACCCTTGCATCCCTATCCCTACATCCTGGAGGATGCCGTACATCCCAATGTGGAGGGTGCGCAGATGCTGGCGGAAATCGTCTACAAGGGCATTACCGGCAACTACGGAGGTCTGCAGATGTCGCCCTTCTACACCGACAACATGGTGCTACAATACGGGCGCGACCTCCTCATCCAGGGTACGGCAAATGCCGGAGACAAGGTAACCCTGTCCATAGCAGGGCAGAAGCACCGCACCGTGGCAGATACCGACGGACAGTGGCATGTCACGCTCTCTCCTATGGCTCCTGGCGGCCCATATACCATGAGGGTAGAGGCAGGTGGAAAGGAACTCCAGTACAATAACGTGCTTGCCGGCGAGGTGTGGCTATGCTCCGGCCAGTCAAACATGGAGTTTATGCTCAACCAGTCGGCCACAGGCAGGGAGGACATCCCCTTGGCCGCGAACCCCAACATCCGCCTCTACGACATGAAGGCCCGCTGGCGCACCAACCCCGTGGAGTGGGATGCCTCGGTGCTCGACTCTCTGAACCATCTGCAATATTTCCGCAACACGGAGTGGACGGAGTGCACACCACAAACGGCGGCCCGCTTCTCTGCCATAGCCTATCACTTCGGCCGTATGCTTCAGGACAGCCTCCAGGTGCCCATAGGACTTATCTGCAATGCCGTGGGAGGTTCGCCCGCCGAGGCATGGGTATCGCGCCGCATGCTTGAGTTCGAGTTTCCTGCCATCCTTCGCAACTGGACACAGAACGACTTCATACAGCCTTGGGTGCGTGAACGTTCGGCACAGAACGTGCGCAAGTCTGCCAACAAGTTCCAGCGACATCCCTACGAACCATGCTATCTCTTTGAGTCTGCCATACTGCCCATGGAGCAGTTCCCCATACGTGGTGTCATCTGGTATCAGGGCGAATCGAATGCGCACAACATAGAGGCACACGAACATCTCTTCCCACGCCTCGTGCGCAGTTGGCGAGATTATTGGCAGGATGCCGACATGCCTTTCTATTATGTCCAACTCTCTAGCCTCAACCGTCCCTCGTGGCCTTTGTTCCGCGATAGCCAGCGCCGAATGCTCGCCACCATCAACAATGTGGGTATGGCAGTGTCCTCCGATAAGGGCACCCCCACCGACGTGCATCCCACACAGAAGCGCGAGGTAGGGCAGCGCCTGGCCTGCCTGGCCCTGAACGACACCTATGGTTTCCGCCATGTGGTGCCCTCTGGCCCTCTCTTCCGCCATGTGGAATTCCGCAAGGGCATGGCATACGTATGTTTCGATCATGCCGACGGCCTCCGTCCTGCCAACGAGGGCGAGGAACTCCTAACCTTCGAGATAGCCGGCGAGGACCGTACTTTCCATCCTGCCAAGGCCGTGGTATTGGAGGATGGCAAGGTGAAAGTGTGGAGCAAGGAAGTTAAGCATCCCGCCATCGTCCGCTACGGATGGCAACCCTACACCAAGGCCAACCTCGTAAACTCCGTCGGCTTGCCGGCCTCCACCTTCCGTTCGGACTTTTGAGAACGGAACCTATGCAGGACGAGAGTAGAAGCATGGTAGGGACACGGCATGCCGTGTCCGAAAGATTAGAATAAAACGGACTCGGCATGCCGTTCTCCCTCCGTCGCTCCGTTTCTCGTCGCCCTTATCTCAGGGGATAAAGAGAAAAGAAACGCTCTCATCCTCCTTTCTCCCCCTGAGACTGGGGGGCGAAGGGGGGGAGGGGTATGATGAAACGAAAACGAAATCCTCTTCACTAATTCTTCTTCAACCATTCCTGTCGGCGCAGGTCGGGCAGGTGCTTTATGCTGAAGTGCTCGAACTTGGCCTTGAAGCCGTCGCCGTCGGGCGAGGCGGCCATGAGGCCTACCTTCACGGGTGTGTTGTCCTGCATCCAGCAATTACGCATCATGATATACTCCTTGTCGTCGAACGAATAGAATACCTCCACGGCATCCAGTCGGCGCACGGCCTTTATCCACACGAAGGGGACTGGTTTGTCAAGTTGTACCACGCTCCAGTCGCTGGTGTGGTGGGTCACCACGGCGCTCAGGTTGTACTTGCCGTCCACGTACTCAATGCCTGTTTTCAGGTAGTTTTCGTGGTCGATGCGTATCATCAGCCCTGCCTGGTCGAAACGTGTCTTGTACTCGCCGGACACCTTCACCTTCACTTCAAATTCTCCGCCTCTAAGGGTGTAGAGGAACGGGGCATCGTCCACCGTGAAGCCATAGTGCGAGATACGCCAGTAATCGCTCTGTGGCGTTACGTCCATCAGGAGTGTCCCATCCTTGATTTCCCAACTTTCGGGTTCGTTGAACCACTGCATTTTTTCCAATGTCTGTGCCATAGTCATAACGCTCAGCAGCATGGCTGCCATCGAGCATAATATTTTCCTTGTCATATTTATGTTGTTATTTTCCTTGGTTTTGCATAGATTCTTTTCTTTCTCTCTTTGCATTGTGCAAATTTACAACTTTTATTTTGTATTTGAGAATCGAATGCAGGTTTTGAATTGCGACGTTTTTTTAGGGGGGGGACGGCGTGCCGCATCCGTAGCATCCGCTTTGTAGTGCCGTTTCCAATAATTTTTGGGAAATGGTTGTGTTTTATGTGAAATATTATTAACTTTGCATCGCTTCACTCATGCTGAAAGCCCCTAATGGGCAGATGGTGGGTTGGGCACATAAATATAAAAGGCGTTACTGTACGCTTTGGTTTTGACGTTCTGAGAATCTCGCAAGTTCTAAAATCCGTCGAAGACAAAGCAACGGGAAACGCTCTACGTGATGTTTATATGCATCGTATGTGCTGTGTGCTATAATGGCGTCGCAGGCATCGGTAATTAATATACATCGGTGTGGGGCTTTCAGCGTTGCTCGTTTCAGACGGATTGGGCAATGCGAGAGCCTTCAGAACGTGGAACGGGCAACAGGACTGGCTCCACGCTTTTTGTTTTATGTCATTACCTTACGGTATTAATTGCTTGCAGGAGCCAAAAGCGAGGTATATGTATTCGCCTATGAGAACCCCATTGCGTAGAAGCGGAAGGCTCTGATAATTGTGTTGTGGATGTTTGACTTTACAACCACCTTGCCGGAGTAGAACCGTATTTGAGTGAACAATATTAAGCATAGAGTTTTTAGTTTAGTTTATAAAGAAACACGGGTAGTCTATGGAGTAACACCAAATGGATTAGATACATGCATTTTAGGTCTATGGGAAAAGCGTTATTTGTTATTCAAGCCTAAGAAAAGGAATGTAGATGTTGCATTTCACTTGTGAATTAGATGGTTATGGGTATCAGTGTTGTCCGCGTTTTTTTTATGTGTGTATTATGAACTATGGTAATTGGACAACGGAGTAAACCGAAAATCCGCTAATAGAGTAGGGAACTGAAAAAAATAAGTATATGAAAAGGTATGTTAACTTGGCCGCAGTTTTGATGTCGTTTGTGGTTGTCATGACCCTGTCTTCATGCTTCGGCAAAAAAGCATTGGTGTTGCCGATGGCAGTAAATACTGTTAATACGGTAGGCCTCTCTGAATTGAACTTGGAAAGGAAGGATTACGAAGTTCTTGACAGGATTACCGCAGAGGCATCCATCATTTACAAAGAGACGTCTGGTGGAGTTAAGATTATGGATGAAAACGGAGAATGTGAGGTTAGTTATAAAAACACTAAAAAGGGACCAATCATGACTAAGTTCAAAGGTATCTTTAAAGTTGGATATTTGCATAACGACCATGCAAATGCCGGTTTTAGCAATCCAGAGGACTTAGCACGTAAATTGGCGGTATATCGTCTAATCAATATCTCTAACGAGATGGGCGCAGATGGTATTATAGAACCGGTAGTTTCTACTAATGTGGCTCAGCAAGACAATAACACGGTAATCTTCAAAACCACGGTGAGTGGAAAGGCCATAAGGTTGAAGACAAATGATTAAGATATAAAGGATAGGTAGATTACACATTTAATATATATTCATATGAAAAAGTTAATTGCCTTATTTTATTGTTCGTTGATTCTTTTCGCCATGATGTCTTGTGGGACATCAAAAGTAAGTGTCCCGGTGTCTCTCAAGTGGGTTAATTTGGCCCTGGTTTCGGTGCCTCAAAGTAACAAGTATGTTAATTTGGAGTATGGCATTCGCCTGAATGTGAGAGATGGTAGGGAAAATCATAAAATCCTCCAGAAATTCGATGCACATCCTATCTTTTTGCCGAGCGTTTCGGTTGAGCCTGAAATAAAGTCTTTCGTATCAGAAAGTATGCGTAGGTACATGAGAACAATGGGCTTTAACCTTGATGCAGATGTTTCTACCGACTATATGATGCAGGTGAGGATAGATAATTATGTTGTAAATTGGCTCTCGGGCATAGGATGGTCTGCAACGGTCAAAATGAGTATAGAAGTATATGATAATAATAGAAAACTGGTTTATCCAAACACTGTTGTTACCGGTAGGGCCAATAGAAATGCTTCTGCAACAAACTTCACTGTAGTCTCGGAAGTTATCAATGCCGCATACGCAAATGCATTGGAAGATGTAGACTGGGACAGAATTGCTTTCTTCTTGGATAAGGCCGATTCTCCCGCATTAGAGGGTAATAAGCAAGTTGCAGGTGCAGGTAACACGGCTTTGGAAAGCACTGTTATCAGATGGTATGTTGAATCAAATCCCAAGGGAGCAGATATCTATTGGAGAGTCGTGTCTTCTACTCCTGCCGTAAATAACACAAACCAGACATTCTTGGGATCAACTCCTTATGAGTCAACAGAGACATTTGACATAAAGGGTCTTACATATAATAATTCTGGAAATGTCCAGATTGAGATCTCGTGTGAGAAAGGCGGTTATATAACCCAAAAGAAACGTTTTAATCTGAGACAGGTTATTGACCAAAAAGAGATTTCCACCAAGATGAATCTGATTAAAGACGAATAAAGATTGTAAAATAAGAACGAGGGCGCCAGGCGGTGCCCTCGTTCTTTATGTAAGAGGATTGTTTGGTAAGTTGAAGACTCCAAATTTATGTATCAGACGTGTGTTTGTGTGTATACATGTTCTCCTTCCTATATATAATAAATAAGGTATATCCTTCCTTCTTCCCCCTTTTCGTTGCCCTTCCTGCGCTTTTTTCGTCATTTTCTAAAGAAATCTTTTGCATTCCTTTGCCGGTTTGTAGAAAAGTCTTACCTTTGCACTCGCAAAACGGGAACACCTCCTACGAGTCATCATGGAGGATGTTTTCTTGCGCTAAGGAAGAAAGAGTTCTTTGACAGATTTTCATAGACAGAAATTGTAGTACA
>JAFVTT010000040.1 GCA_017503065.1 Bacteroidaceae bacterium
CCTCTCACCTCTCACCTCTCACCTCTCATCCGCTCACCGCTCACCGCTTCACGTTTTTATCTTTTTTGTCACTTCTACTTTGCAATTAAACAAAAAAAGTGTATCTTTGTCTGCGTAAAATATGTGTCGGTTACATGTAAATACAACTTGCAAGTATGTTGGAGACCCTATTCAGAACACATCGGTATTTGCTGGAACATCTGGGAGAGCCCGTGCATCGTGCGTTGATGGACGAGATAAATTGGCGTGACCGCCTGATTGGAATAAAGGGCAGCCGTGGAGTGGGAAAGACAACTTTCCTGCTACAATATGCAAAAGAAAACTATACGCCCAACGACAAGAGATGTTTGTACATCAATATGAACAACTTCTTCTTCCAGACCTACAGTTTGCTGAAGTTTGCTGGAGACTTCTATAGGGCCGGAGGACAGGTGCTGCTGATAGACCAGATATTCAAGGTGTCCAACTGGAGCCATGTGCTGCACGAGTGCTACGAGAAATATCCCATGCTCCGCATAGTATTCACAGGCAGCACAGTGATGAGGCTGAAGGACGAAAATCCCGAACTGAACGGAATATGCCGGAGTTATAGCCTGAGAGGTTTTTCTTTCCGTGAGTTCCTGAATATAAAGGCAGGTACAGATATCAGACCCGTCACGCTGAGGGAACTGCAGAACCGCCATGAGCGTATTGCCAAGGAGATTTGTGCACGCTGCAATCCGCTGGATTACTTCGAGGCATATCTGCATCACGGCTATTATCCGTTTTTCCTGAACAAAAGGAATTTCAGCGAGAACCTGCTGAAGACGATGAACATGATGATAGAGGTGGATGTGCTGCTCATATACCAGATGGAGCAGAAGAACCTCAACAGAATAAAGAAACTGTTTTTCCTGTTGGCTACGGGTGGTACAGGAGCCCCCAATGTGAGCCAGCTGGCTTTGGAGGTCCAGACTTCGCGGACCACGATAATGAACTATATCAAATTTCTGGGTGACGCACGATTGCTGAATATGCTATATCGCAGAGGTGAGGGATTCCCAAAGAAACCTGTGCGTCTGATGATGCACAATACCAATCTGATGCATGTGATGACACCGGGACAAGTGAACAGGCAGGACATGATAGAGACATTCTTCCAGAGTGCCACAAGTCCGAAACACAAGGTGAGTGTGGGTGACAGATCCTGTACATTCATACTGGATGACAAGTATAGGTTCCGGATACTGGATGAGATTCCCAAAAGGAGGTCGACAGACGTGATATACGTAAGTACCGACAAAAAGGAAGGAGAGGGACAGGAGATTCCCTTGTGGATGTTCGGGCTGATCTACTAGAGGAACTAGACTTCCTAGTCTTCCTAGACATCCTAGACTTTCTAGACCTTCTAGACCTTCTAGTCTTTCTAGGTGTTCTAGATGGTCAAAAGGATAAGAAAACAATTATTAACCGTTATCAGGCCTGGGGCCTGACGATAAAACAACAATAACAATGGCAAAAGAAAAGAAATTTGTGACATGGGACGGTAATACCTGTGCCGGACATGTGGCTTACATGTTCAGTGAGGTTGCCGCCATCTATCCCATCACTCCTTCGTCTCCTATGGCGGAGCATGTGGATGAGTGGGCTGCACAGGGCAGAAAGAATCTGTTCGGAGATACAGTCCTGGTTCAGGAAATGCAGTCTGAGGCCGGTGCCGCCGGTGCCGTGCATGGCTCTCTGCAGGCAGGTGCTCTGACATCTACCTTCACCGCCAGCCAGGGTCTGCTGCTGATGATTCCCAATATGTACAAGATTGCCGGCGAGTTGCTGCCCAGCGTGTTCCACGTGAGCGCACGTACTGTGGCCACACACTCTCTGTGTATCTTCGGTGACCACAGCGACGTGATGGCTTGCCGCCAGACCGGTTTCGCCATGCTGGCAGAGGGCAGCGTGCAGGAGGTTATGGACCTGAGTGCCGTAGCACACCTGGCTGCCATAGAGGCCCGCGTGCCCTTCATCAACTTCTTCGACGGTTTCCGCACCTCTCACGAATACCAGAAGGTGGAACTGATAGAGGACGACGACGTTCGCGACCTGGTGGACATGAAGGCTGTGAGCGAGTTCCGTTCACGTGCACTGACACCCGAACGCCCCATGGCAAAGGGTATGGCAGAGAACCCCGAGACCTTCTTCGCTCACCGCGAGAGCTGCAACCGCTACTACGATGCCGTTCCTGCCATCGTGGAGAAGTACATGGCCGCAATCAGCGAGCGTACAGGCCGCAAGTATGACCTGTTTACATATTATGGCGCAGAGGATGCAGAGGAAATCATCATCCTGATGGGTTCTGCCACCGAGGCTGCACGCGAGGCTATCGACCATGCTAATGCCAACGGCAAGAAGTACGGTATGGTGAGCGTACACCTGTATCGTCCCTTCTCTGTGAAGCACCTGCTGAAGGCCGTGCCTGCAAGCTGCAAGCGCATTGCCGTACTGGACCGCACCAAGGAACCCGGCAGCAACGGCGAACCTCTGTTGCTGGACGTGAAGGATGCCTTCTATGGCGTGGAGAACGCTCCCCTCATCGTGGGCGGACGCTATGGTCTGGGCAGTGCCGACGTTACCCCCACCATGATTCTGGGTGTATTCGAGAACCTGGAGATGGCCCAGCCCAAGGACCACTTCACAGTGGGTATCGTGGACGACCTTACCTTCACCTCTCTGCCCAAGAAGGAAGAGATGGCGCTGGGTGGCAAGGGTATCTTCGAGGCCAAGTTCTTCGGTCTGGGTGCCGACGGTACAGTGGGCGCCAACAAGAACTCCGTGAAGATTATCGGTGACAACACCGACAAGTACTGTCAGGCTTACTTCTCTTACGACTCAAAGAAGAGCGGTGGCTTCACCTGCTCACACCTGCGCTTCGGCGACACTCCCATCCGCAGCACATACCAGATCAAGACTCCCAACTTCGTGGCATGTCACGTTCAGGCTTATCTGCGCATGTATGATGTTATCCGTGGTCTGCAGCCCGGCGGTCAGTTCCTGCTGAACACCATCTTCGAGGGAGAGGAACTGGTTAACTTCATCCCCAACAACCTGAAGAAGTACTTCGCCGAGAAGAACATTACCGTTTACTATATCAACGCTACCAAGATCGCTCAGGAGATTGGTCTGGGCAACCGCACCAACACCATCCTGCAGTCTGCATTCTTCCGCATCACAGAGGTTATCCCCGTGGAACTGGCAGTAGAGCAGATGAAGAAGGCTATCGTGAAGTCTTACGGCAAGAAGGGTGAGGACGTTGTGAACATGAACTATGCTGCCGTGGACCGCGGTGGCGAGTACAAGGTTCTGCCCGTGGATCCCGCCTGGGTGAACCTGCCTGCCGACGAGGCTCCAAAGTATGACGAGCCCGAATACATCACCAGCTTGGTACGTCCCATCAACGCACAGAACGGCGACCTGTTGCCCGTGAGTGCATACAAGGGTATCGAGGACGGTGCATGGGAGCAGGGTACTGCCGCATACGAGAAGCGTGGCGTTGCCGGCTTCGTGCCCGTATGGAACAGCGAGAACTGTATCCAGTGTAACAAGTGTGCATTCGTTTGTCCTCACGCCGCTATCCGTCCTATCGTAATGACCGACGAGGAACTGGCAGGCTACGAGGGCCAGAGCATAGAGATGAAGGCTCCTGCTACAATGAAGGGCATGCACTTCGTCATCGCTGTGGATGACAAGGACTGTCTGGGTTGTGGTAACTGTGCCGACGTTTGTCCCGGCAATCCCAAGAAGGGCGTGGCTCTGACAATGAAGGCCTATGACGACTCTTCAGAAGAGGCTGTAAAGAATGCAGCTGACTGGAAGTACTTCATGCAGAAGGTGACAAGCAAGCAGCATCTGGTGGACATCAAGCAGAGCCCCAAGAACAGCCAGTTTGCACAGCCTCTGTTCGAGTTCAGCGGTGCATGTGCCGGCTGTGGTGAGACTCCCTACGTGAAGCTCATCAGCCAGTTGTTCGGTGACCGTCAGATGGTGGCCAACGCTACCGGTTGCTCTTCTATCTACTCTGGTTCTATCCCCTCTACCCCCTACACCAAGAATGCCGAAGGTCAGGGTCCTGCATGGGCAAACTCCCTGTTCGAGGACTTCTGCGAGTTCGGTCTGGGTATGGTATTGGCCAACAAGAAGATGAAGGCACGCATCAACGCCCTGCTGAATGAGGCTATCGCATCCGAGGAGACTCCTGCCGAGTTCAAGGCTGCTGCACAGCAGTGGTTAGAGGGTCAGAACGACACCGATGCCTCTAAGGCGGCGGCAGCAGTGCTGAAGCCCATGATTGCCGCAGGTGCCGAGGCCGGTTGCCCCGTTTGCCAACAGCTGAAGGAACTGGATCACTATCTGGTTAAGCGCAGCCAGTGGATTATCGGTGGTGACGGTGCTTCCTACGATATCGGCTACGGCGGTCTGGACCACGTTATCGGTTCCGGCGAGGACGTGAATATCTTTGTGCTTGATACAGAGGTTTACTCAAATACCGGTGGTCAGGCATCCAAGGCTACTCCTATCGGTGCCATTGCACAGTTTGCCGCTAACGGCAAGCGTGTGGGCAAGAAGGATCTGGGCCTGATGCAGGCAACTTACGGCAACGTATATGTGGCACAGGTGGCTATGGGTGCCGACCAGGCACAGTGTCTGAAGGCATTCCGCGAGGCCGAGGCATGGAACGGTCCTTCACTGGTGATCGCTTATGCTCCTTGTATCAACCACGGTCTGAAGGCCAAGGGCGGCATGGGCAAGAGTCAGGCTGAGGAGGCCAAGGCCGTAGAATGTGGCTACTGGCACTTGTGGCGCTACAATCCCGCTCTGGGCGAAGAGGGCAAGAACCCCTTCCAGTTGGACAGCAAGGAACCCGATTGGGACAAGTTCCAGGACTTCCTCGAGGGTGAGGTTCGCTTCCTCTCTCTGAAGAAGGCCGCTCCACAGGAGGCACAGGAACTGTATGATGCTTGTAAGGCTGCCGCACAGCGCCGCTACAAGTCATACATCCGCAAGACCCAGGAGGACTGGTCTCTGTAAACTTAGATGCATACAAGCATACAATCCATGATAAGACACCTCTCCGCCAATTGGCGGAGAGGTGTCTGCAACAATAAATAAAAGAGGAACTGTAGGCGATGAACCTATAATAATAAATAAGGTAAAAAGGTAACATGAAAGAATTAGGCAATAGCGAATACATACAGGAATTGATAGACAAAGGCATTGACCTTGGAGTGGAAGCAGGCAAGAGCATTATCATTGCCATAATCATATATTTTGTCGGTAAGGCATTGATATCGCTGATAAACCGCATGCTTCGTGGAGTGATGGAGCGTAAGAAGGTGGACCCGGCCATACAGACCTTCCTGGGAAGCCTGGTGAACATCCTGCTGATGATTCTGCTGGTTATCAGTGTAGTGAGTGCATTGGGAGTGAATACAACCAGTTTTGCTGCCCTGTTGGCTTCGGCCGGTGTGGCAGTAGGTATGGCTTTGTCCGGCAATCTGCAGAACCTGGCAGGCGGCATTGTGATACTGCTGTTCCGCCCCTTCAAGGTAGGAGACTACATAGAAGCTCAGGGAACTGGCGGAACTGTGTCTGAAATACAGATATTCCACACCATACTGACAACACCAGACAACAAGAAGATCTATCTGCCCAATGGGGCTTTGTCCAGCGGCAATATCACAAACTACAGCAAGGAACCGTTGCGTCGTGTGGACTTTAATGTTGCTGTGGAGTATGGCGAGGATATAGACAAGGTAAGAGAGACCCTGTCTGGAATCCTATCCAAAGATGAAAGGGTATTGCTGGAACCTGTACCAGTAATCGTCCTTGGCAGTCTGGCGGACAGCAGTGTGAACATGACAGTACGTGTGTGGGTGAAGAGCGAGAACTACTGGGATGTATTCTTCCAAACCAATGAGAAGATATACAATGAGTTCAACAAGTTAGGTATTAACTTCCCCTATCCGCAATTGACGATTCATCAGAGATAGGGATAGGAGGGACTTTAAGGATCTTGGGGGGCAAGCTCCCCAATATCTTTGAAGACCTTGATTAGAGAAAACAGTCATGAAACTGCTATACGTCATAGAGCATATTTCCACCGTTGGGGGACTGGAGCGTATCATTATAGAGAAGATGAATGCCCTGGTCGCCGAGGATGGTTTTGAGGTAGTGCTGATGACGGTGTGGCAGGATGAAAACGCTCCTGCCTTCCCCTTGGACAAAAGGGTGGAGCATGTTTGCCTGGGTGTGGGACGCCCGAAATCTGCCTTGGGTATGTTGGCGGTAATGCCACGTGTCCTATATATATATAATAATAAGGTACGCGCGATAGTTCCTGATGCGGTGGTGCATTTCCGTGCCATGGGTGCTATGCTGGCAACGTTTTCTTCATGGAAGGGATATACTGTTTTCGAGGCACATACGGCACGTCAGCATAGTAACCACAGGTGGCTGTATCCGCTGATGGAGCGCAGGGTGGACGCTGTGGTGTGCCTGACAAAGGGAGATGCGGCAAACTACGTCCGAGCAAAGAGGGTGGAGGTGATACCTAACTTCACTGGAATCCGCCCTAACCCTCACTGTGAGGAGGGAAGAAGGTGCCTGTTCGTAGGACGGTTGTGTCCGGAGAAGGATCCTTTGAGGCTTGTTAGTCTGTGGAAGAGTATTGTAAAAGGGCATCCTGGGTGGCAGTTGGACATTTGTGGAGGAGGGGAACTGGAAACGGAACTTGGTGCCGAGATATCTCGCCTTGGTATAGGTGACAGTGTGGTTATGCATGGTCAGGTATCAGATATTGGCGGCATGTATGCAAAGAGTGCTGTTCTTCTGCTCTGTTCAAGAACCGAAGGGTTACCGATGGTACTGATAGAGGCTATGCGAAACGGTCTGCCTGTGGTAAGTACAGACTGCCCATACGGTCCTGCTGACATAATCAGGAACGGAGAGAACGGTTTCCTTGTACCTCAGGATGACGATGCGGCCTTTGTGAGGTCCGTATCTGAACTGATGGAAGACAGTTGCCTAAGGGAGCAGATGGGAAGAAATGCAAGTGAGATGTCAGCGGAATACTCAAAGCGTAATGTGATAGAAAAATGGAAACGCTTCTGGTTTAGTATAAGACAGGGGTGAGTTTAGCAGACACGAATATATGAAGATACTCCTTGTAGGTGAATACAGCAACGTACACTGGACTTTGGCACAGGGACTTCGTACCCTTGGTCATGAAGTGACTGTGGTCAGCGGAGGCGATGGTTGGAAGGACTATCCCAGGGATATAGACCTATGTCACAGACTGGATTGGCGTGGCCATGTCTCTTTTGCATGGCGCCTGTTGTGTGCATTGCCAAGGTTACGCGGATATGACATAGTGCAACTGATAAACCCGGTCTTTCTGGAGATGCGCCCAGGGCCTCATCGTCTTATCTTTGACTATCTGCGCCGGAACAACAAGCATGTTGTGCTAGGTGCTTTCGGTATGGACCATTATTGGGTACGGGTGAACCGCGATATACGCCCAATGCGCTACAGCGACTTCAACATAGGAGACTTCCCCCGTACGGATGCTGTGGCTCAGGCGGACATTGACACGTGGATAGGTACAGATGCCGAGCGCCTTTGCCGTTATGTGGCAGAACGCTCGGAGGCTATAGTGGCAGGTCTGTACGAATATTGGATTACATACCAGTTGGCAGAGAGCGGAGCCTTCAAGCCAAAGACTTCATTCATACCTTTCCCCATAACGGAGAATAAACCACGTCCTGCGCAGGGAGATAGGATAAGGATATTTGTGGGCATCAGCAAGGGACGTTCCCAATACAAAGGAACAGACATAATGTTACGTGCAGCCAAGCGTCTGAAGCGGGCTTATCCTGATAGTTTGGAACTGATTGTGGCAGAGGGCGTACCGTTTGCCCAGTATCAGAGCATGATGGACGGGAGCGATGTGATATTGGACCAGCTCTACAGCTACACACCAGCTATGAATGCATTGCTGGCCATGAGCAAGGGTATTGTATGCGTGGGAGGTGGAGAGGAAGAGCATTATGACCTCATGGGGGAGAGCGCATTACGTCCGATAATTAACGTGGAACCGAACGAGGAAAGCGTGTATGGCCAGTTGGAGAAGTTGGTGCTGTGTCCTGAACGCTTGCCTGAACTGAAAAGGCAGAGTGTGGAATATGTCCGCAAGCATCACGGTGTGGATAAGGTTGCCAGAGAGTACGAGAAGCTGTACTTGTCTCTGCTGGCAGGGTAGGGGGTCAGATACTGTCCGTTATGGCGCGGAACAGCCTGTAGTCTGCTTTTGACAAGGACCTGCCTGCGCATTTCAGTAGAAGCGGAAGGCTGGTGCCGCTGCTATTGTCATTTACATATCCAGCAAAGTATTCATGGAATATATCGCAGTGAATGATGAAAAGTGCCTGCATGGCTTGCTCGTTCTTTAGAGTATGGAAATGCGAGGCTGTGGAAAGTATGTCTTGCAGGTAGGAGCGCAGAAGCTTGGGCTTTGCCTTGTGCCCTTGCGAGAAGTAGTCGGAAAGAACACGGCGGCTTACCCATAGAGAGTCCACGACACGCGCGTTGCCCTGGAAGGAATGCATGATGGAATTTGGGTTGGGACGATAATAGTAATGTGTGCCCGGTACTTGAACGATCCTGCGGCTGAGAGGATAGAGATAGAAAATATTCAGAGTATCCTCGAACCAGTATCCGGGTGGGAAGTGGACGTTGCGGAATAGCTCCGAACGGTACACCTTGCCCCAGGCGAAGCCATGTGCGATGTTGCATCCGAAATTGCCTTCGGAAATATCTGCTCCAGAAATGGTGGCAGCTCTCATAAGTGATTGGATGGCTCCAGGCATGAGCATGTCGTCGCTGTCAACAAACATGATGTATCTTCCGCGTATGTTCCTGAGGGCAGCGTTTCTGGCGGCTGACGGCCCTTGGTTGGTCTGATGTATGATTTCAGTGTTAGAGTAATGGGAACTTCCTTGTAGGGACGCATGATAATCGTCGAGCAGGGCTGGACTGTTGTCTGTACTGCCGTCATCCACTATGGAGACAAAGAAGGAAAACTCTGTCTCTTGCTGAAAGATGGAATCGAGGCATTGTTTTATGTATGGGGCAGTATTGTATACGGGTACGATGATGTGAAGGTCGTAGGCGGCTTCTATGCTGTTGTTGCACAGACAGGTCTGTCCTTTGTCGGGCTGGATGGCAGAAAGTTCCTTTTCGGCAACCTCTGCCGTTATGTGTAAATGTTTTTGGAATCTTGTGCAGTAGATAGCATACCGCAACGGTATTAAGAGCAGGGCGATAATATGCCAAATGTATCGGATGGTTTTCTTCAGGGACTTCATAGCAGGTGATTGTTTTTACTCCAATGTACTGTTGTCGTTTTTGATTAATCGCCTAAGCAAGAAGTAAGTTTCTTCCTGTAGTTTGAACAGGATCCATGAAGGCATCTTCCAGTAGCCGGGCCTCCATCTTGTGGAAGGTGCCAGTAAGGCGGTGTCTATCTGCTCCCTCATATATTTAATAAGGTATAGGGCCTCCTGTTGCTCCTCTTGGGAAAAACGATGGCGGTAGCGGTGGTAGTAATAGTAGGAACTGACTATGCTTTTCCAAAAGGCGGTTTCGTTCAGACTTAGAATCTCATTGCTATAACCATGTGCTTTGAGTTGGCGCTTCATGTTGGTGAAACGGATATTGCCACGGATATTGTTAAGGCTGACCTTGTGCGAAAGCGATGTGTCGAGCAGGCGGTGGTAATATATGCCTTGGCAACTGGCCACTAAGGGCGAGGCAAGGAACTGCATCTGTGCGGTATTGTCTTCGCCGTATACACGTTCGCAGTTATCGAAGGGATACTGCATCTGCAATTCCCTGGTAACTATCATCCTGCCGGTAATGCCATTCCAACTGATACTTCTGCGGTATGCCTCTTCGCCGTTGATGAGGCCGAAGGAGTTCTTTTCCCTGTGCTCAAGGAAGGAACCGTCCGGCAGGAGCCTGATTTCCCTGAAGCAGACACATTGCAGGTCTTTATGGTTGCGGAACGCATCCATGGCACAGTCTAGAGCATCGGAGGCCAGAAAGTCGTCATGGTCCAAAGTGGTGATATACTTGCCACATGAAGCGGATATGCCGGCATTGCGTGCCAGTTGTGCACCGCCGTTTTGCGGTTGCCATACGAGTCTTACGCGCTTGTCTTTTTCCGCATACTCCCTGAGTATGTCAGCAGTACCGTCCGTGCTGACATCGTCGACCAGCACCAGTTCCAATTCCTGCAGACTTTGGTTTAGTACCGATTCAATGCATTGCCGTATATGTTCTTTCATGTTGTGTACGGCAACAACAACGCTGACTATAGGATCATGCTTCATCTGTAATACCCTTTTTCAGTGTCCTGTAGCAGTACGTCGCCGTAAGCAAGGTAAGGGGTATACCGATGCCTAAGCGCAGGGACATGTTGTCAATATTGCACAATATGATGATGGCGGTAACGATGCACGAACCGATAAGTATCGTGGCAATGTTGCTGCGAGATATCCTGATGTCGTAGAAGTAGTAGTTGACAACGCCCAGGATGATGGTGTTGGAAATTCCCACGAAGGATAGGGCAAGGCCTATGCCCGGCAATCCCCAGATGTTGTAAAGAAGATATACTGATGATATGATAAGGACATTGTACACACTTTCCAAAATGAGGAACATCCATGAGTGACCGTGTGCCAGGGAAACGTATTCCAAGGGCAAGGCCACAGACCTGTGCAGCTGGAACAGACCAGCCATAGTGCAGATGCTTGCCATGGGCATGAATTCCTCGGTGTATAGCGTCAGGATGATTATCGGCATGGCCAAAAGGAACGTCATTACCAGAGGGGTGGTGAGAGTGAAACTGACGTGTATCTGTTTGTTGACGGTTTCCATTTTGAGCGCCTTGTCGTGGCAAACGCTTGTCAGTCGGGGAAAATAGTCTGTGGCATTGGAACTGAATACGATGCCGATGTAGTACATGATCAGGGCATAGCCAGTCTTGTAGAACGCAATACTGTCGGTGGAAGAGATGATTTTGTATAATAGGGTGGTGGTGATTGCTCCCATGATGGCTGTGGCTGCATAGGGGATACCGAACTTCAGCAAGGGAATTCCGCGTTTCCAAACCTCTGCAGAAAACATGTTTATGCGGTATGGCATAATCTGGATACAGAAGAACAGATGTACGAAGGTTTCTGTGGCTATGCACAGGTTCAGGGCTGGTATTATGCCTGACAGTCCCCATATCCAGTAGATAGTGAGGGTGCAGATAACGGTTCCTATGGCGCCAAGCAACTCTACGATAGCCACTCTCTTGAGTTTGTGGGTTCCCTTAAGGATGGCACATTCTCCGGCGGCAACGGGTGCCATGAAGGCTGCTGGGATAAGCATGAGGATTTCCGCCTGGTGGCAGTTGGAGTCGTTGAAGAATACGTTGCCCAGTAGCATGGCAACCGCCAGGCACACCGCAACATCCAGCAGAGCCATTGCCATGGACCAGGTTCGTATTACCTTGGCCATTGTGGCTACTTCCGCTTGTTGCGTATGGGAGTCTATTTCGCTAAGCTGTTGTATGCTGGCGGTTTCAAGACCTATGTTAGTACATGAACGGATGACGTCCAGTATGTTTTGGTATATGGCAATCAAACCGGTGCCGAAAGGACCAAGGAAAGATGCGGTTATCTTTCCACGTGACAGGTTTGCCAATGTTTTCAGGACTTCAACGCCGCCGAAGACGCCAATGTATTTCAGTATGTGGTGGATAGATGTGTATCCTTGTTTTTTCATTAGTATGTTAAGGCGAGTATGCGGAGGGTTTATGTCAGAACCTAGTATTGACGCGGTTGTATGCGACTATTTTGTCATAACGTCCTCCAATCTCTTTGTAGTAGATAAAAGTCTGATATTCGTTTTCTGTCTGCCAGAAGTCGTTCATGGTTTCAAGTGTGGATCCGTCTGCCGTGATGTATTGATAGTCGTAGTATCCTTGTTTCAGCAGTATGGAGGCTTCGTAGCATTCGTATTTGTCGTTGTATTCCATGATGCAGTCGGGCGATGTTTCACCGTTGCTCCACTTGCCGTTCACGTAGACCTGTTGGGGCAGGCGTGGAGATTGCAGCGAGAAATGTACGACTACGTATTCCGACTGTGTGTCGTTGCTCTCCTGATCAGCTGTTCTTGGATAGAAGGCACCGTTTCTGTCCTCTGAAGTAAGGTAGCTGTGCGGAACCTCGTCCATCCACAGAGTGGCATGGTAGTAGGGTTCGAACCATCGCATGTGGTCTACATTCATGCCGGAATGATTCACGTCAAGGATTTCGAACTTGTGATACTCGTTTCCGGCAGGAAAGATAAGTTTTTCGCAATGTTGCCATTCCAGGCCATTGGCCTTGTTTATGTCTGGGCGTATGCCAGTGACTGTACGCGAGGGACGGCGGTTCTGGCTTACTACGGCATGAATCTGATTGTACGGGTCGGTAACCTTGATGCCGCCATAGGTCAGATTCAGTGATACCTGCTGGTGCTTGTCGTTGAAATCGATGTCCGTATTGGAGGAAACCTGCATGGTCAATCCCATTTCGGCCTCTACAACATGGAAACGCACTTCGATTATAGGGCCGTTGTCCATGAAATCCTCTTCGTATACCAGCAGCTTGTAGTTGCCGCTGAGCAGGACCGATGCATCCCTGTTGGGGAATGTGAGGGAGTAGTGTGTGTAGAGTTGTGTGGTGTTGAAACTCGTTTCGTAATCTTCCACAGGCAGACCGTTGGTGCCGTGGAGATAGTCACTTTCAAACAGGTCTTCGGTAGGTTCCCAGTCTCGTGTGCAGTGCTGTATTCGGTAGACATAGCGGTGGTAGTCGTGCGACATCTCGTCCCATGAAATTCTCAGGAACGAGGACTTGCCAAGTTTGAGTACTGGAGGCAGGAGCGGATTGTCGTTAAGGGTGACTTGCAGTGTACGTACATTCGTGTCATATACCATGTGCTGAGCATGTGCCAGAACGGTCAGCAGCAATGTGGCAAGTATGAGGAGCGTACGTTTCATGATACAGAAGCCTATTCTCCTTTTACGATGGGCAGGTGCCAGTGGAACTTTACAGCAAAGCATCTAACGGCTATGACAACTATGCTGGAGAACAATGCGCTGATGTTGGGATCATACTCCATGGTGTGCAGTATGGAGTATACGATGCCGCCTGCCACACATGCAAGGGCATATATTTCCTTGCGGAATATGAGGGGCACTTCGTTTATGAGGACATCACGGATGACACCGCCGGCAGCACCGGTAACGGAACCCATGGTGATGGCGGTCCATAAGGGGAACCCCATCTGCAGGGTCTTCTCGATGCCGACCACGTTGAAGAGTGCAAGACCGATGGTGTCGAAGATGAACCATGTGTTCTTCTGCTTTACAAGGTATTTGGCAAAGACGTGTACGAACAGGACGGCAAGTGCACACCAGATGAAATAGATTTCATTGGTCATCCAGAATGGATTGACGCCCAGCATGACATCGCGGAACGTTCCTCCGCCGATGGCTGTGGCCATGCCCACTATCCATGCGCCGAAGACGTCAAACTGCTTGGCACTGGCCAGTCGTATGCCCGACAGGGCAAATGCAAAGGTACCGATGAACTCTATGAGCAGAAATGATGTGGGGATGCGCAATGTCTGTGCAAGAAGGTTGATCCATTCTGCTATGTCTTGCCATATTTGCTCCATAATCGTAGATGTTATTCTATAATACCCATGTTTTTCCATTCCTCTACGATGCGGGTGACATCATTCTTGGCGATATCCTCTTCCACTTCGTATGTGTCCATCAGGACAGCACAAAGGTCCTCATGTGTAAAGTCCTTGGTCACTGCAGTCTTCCACATCAGTGCAGACGACTCGTTGAGGCATATCACATTGGAGAAGTCGATGTTGCGGTCTCCATGTGCTACAACTATATACTCTCCGCATATTTCGCGAAGTTCAAAACCTTCCTTTATCTTCATATTTCTATAGGTTTATATTATTGATTTGTAGATTAAGAGCAGGAATCTTCTGACAGGTAGCAATTTCTTCCAAAGTCTGATTCTTCCGACAAGTTTCGGGTCGTTGGAGGGGATTGTCCTGCCAGGGCGTATGTAATGGGTTACAATTCCACATACATCCTTGCGCAGGCATTGTTCTGTGCCTTGGATGTTTCCGTCACCCATCAATGTTATTTTGTCCAACCCTTCGTTTGTGGCATGTGGGATTATCTCTATAATCCTGTGCAAGACATACTTCCCCGGCAGTATTTCAGCCAAAACGGCATCTCCTACTTTTGCACATTTTGGTGTGTCCAGCATCACCTTGTCGCGTTGATGTTCCAGAAAGGGGCGCATGCTCCAGCCTTTTACTGTTATCGTGGCCGTGTAACCCTCCCGTATCGCATCCCTTGCTGAACCGAGAAGGATATCGTTAGGAATCTCCATGCGTGGCATGGGAGTGGCGGTACCATTTCTTTTCCGGTAGAAACTCCTTATGGGAAAGAGCAGTAGTCTAAGCCCTTCAAGTATTGCTTTCTTTACAGATTGTGTCATGACAGATTATGGCCGCTTCATCGTTCGGTAGACATTGAAGTTCCCAGATCTTGCAGGTCTGTATGACTTTTGTGATGCTGTCGCAGATGCCGTTGTATATGCGTGCATCCCATTTCATGTTGCTGCAGGCTGGTAACAGTACTGTAAACGCTTCTATTGGAGACAGGCGCCGGATTATGTTTTCCGAATGCTGCTTGATGCGAACTATGCCTCCTATCGGTGCCTCGATGTTGCGGTAGCAGGGGGTTTTGCCACTCCATGGAGAACCGAAGACGACAGGTCTGCCATCCATAATCCTGATGATGGGGTTGTCATCGTTCACCAGGTCGCATCCGGGAATGTTGGTGTACCAAAGATGTGTGTGTGTGCTTTTGCCTGTGCCGCTGGGTGCTGTCATCAGGTAGCCTTGGCCGTCGCAACGTATGACGCTGGAATGAACCAGCAACGTGTCCATGGTGGCAGTGCCAAATGCAAATGCCATCATCATGCTGTTGTTAAGTCCGTAATTCTGTTGTACAGAGGTGCCGTCATATACCTTGATGTGGCAAAGAGTGAAATCGGGGTTGGACTGCATGCGGCTGCATAGGTGTCCGGTGGTGTCGTAAATGTCAAACACGTAGCCGCCGTCGGAGGTGCGGAACACTCCATAGTTGCTGCCACCTACGTCAAAAGTGCCGACTTCATGCACTTCCTGTGCCCATTCGTAGTCCGTGACAATGCGTAGAGTGATGGCAGGTGGTTCGGAACCGTCGTAGGCAAAGGGAGCAAGGTTGGGCAACAGTTTTTCGTTAATACCGTTGTCAAAGAAGTCTATGGACAGACAGTGCCCGGCGATTTTATAGTCTTTCATGTTCTGTCCATTCTTGTGGTATGAACTTGAATTCCCCGGCGTCAAGGCTCTTCAAGATGGTAGACTGGTCCTTGTTGTATTTATTGCGGACTTTGATGAATTTCTCCTCAAGCTTAGATCTGTTGGTGCTGAAGAATACGGTGCAAGTTGTGTTGGGCTGCCCCTTTGCATGTTCTACCCATATTTGCAGTTGCTGGGAGTAGATGCTGCGGTCATAAAGGAAACCGGTCTTGGTTTCGATGTATGCAGGCTCAAGAACCTGCACGTCAGTCAGGTAGGTGACTGAATCTGTAAGGTTGATGCTTACGCCGAAGATATATACCTTTGTCTGTTTGGGCTTGGCCGTGATGCCTGTGACGCAGACGGTCAGTAAGGCGGTAAGGATTATGCACAGGAGTTTGCCTCTGTTCTTCATATAAGTCTGTTATGTTTATTCTGCGCAAAGGTACGAAATTAAGTGGAGAAATGACCAAGGAGAAATGAAAAATGCAATGTACGTGTTGCAAAAATCTAATTACGGCTGTCATGTTCACAAATATGAAGACAGATTTGGGTTAAAAAGGAGACACCCCATAAGGATACTGGTACTTACGGGGTGTCTTCTGTGTGGTATGTGAACGGACTGTGCCTATTTCTCGTTAAGGTCGATGACAAAACTCTGCTTGCGTCCGCTTGGGGCAATAGCCTTGATCCAAAGAGTGCGGTCGGCGCTCTGGTTGGCAGCCTTGACGGCGTTCTCCCAGTCTTCTGCTTTTTCCATACGGGTGTCGTTTACAGCCAAAATGATTGTGCCCTTGGAGACTCCGGCCTTTTGCATCTTGCCATTGCGTATAGCCTTGATAACAAGGCCGTATGGTACTCCAAGGCGTGCTTTCTCGTCTGCAGACAAAGGTTCCATGGAGACGCCCATTTCGTCAACGTCCACTTCCTGCAGAATCTTTGTCGAACCTTGGCTGTTCTTCATGGTAACTGTTTCGGTGTGCTTCTTCTTGTCGCGCAACCAGGTGATGCTCACCTTGTCGCCTGGACGATGCTGGGCAATGGCTTCCTGCATTTCAGACATCTTGTGGACTTCCTTGCCGTTGAATTGGATGATTGCGTCGCCTTTCTCCAGGCCGGCTTCAGCGGCGGCAGAACCTTCCATGACTTCGTTTACCCATACTCCGGTAAGAGTGCCGAGGTCAGGGGTGTTGCCTTTGGCTTTTTCACTGTCGATATAGTTTGTTACGTCACCTCCGGTTACACCCAATACGGCACGTTGTACGGTTCCGTATGCCTTGAGGTCGGCAACGACCTTGTTCATTATTGATGTGGGAATGGCAAAACCATAGCCGCTGTAACTTCCAGTTTGAGAATACAGCATTGCATTGATGCCAACAAGTTCTCCCTTGGCATTGACCAGGGCACCACCGGAGTTACCCTGGTTGATAGCTGCGTCGGTCTGTATGAAACTTTCAATGCCGTTGGCTCCCAGACTCCTGGCTTTGGCGGATACAATGCCGGCCGTGACAGTGCTCGTGAGATTGAATGGATTGCCCACGGCCAGTACCCATTCGCCAATCTTCAGGTTGTCGCTGTTGCCGATGGGCAGTGTGGGGAGGTTCTTCCCCTCAATCTTGATAAGAGCCAGGTCGGTGTTGGCATCCAGTCCTACGATGCGTCCGGAGAACTCGCGGTTGTCGTTCAATTTTACAAGAATCTCATCGGCACCGGCCACAACGTGGTTGTTGGTGACGATGTATCCGTCTGCAGAGATAATCACACCGGAACCGGAACCGCGGCGGTCGGGTTCCTTGTATTCGCGTTGCTGGGGAGTACGCTGGCTGTGTCCGAAGAAATCTCCGAAAAATTCTTCAAATGGGTCGCGGTATGTCACCTTATGTGTCTTGCCCATCTGTGTCACCTTAATATATACAACAGCATTTACGCTGCTCTCTGCCGCATAGGTGAGGTCCACATATCCGCCCTGGGGGGCAGATAGTGTGGTGGTCTTTTCTTCTGTCTTCAGTTCCAACTCTGTCGTGTTGGCTGTTTCCGCATTGCCGGAGCATGCAATCAGTGTAGAACCAATAAGGACGAATAGTACTTTCTTCATATTATTGATGTTTTATGGTTTATATCCAGTATGTATGGGGTGGTTGACTTTCTGTTTGCAAAAGTAGCTATAAATTATGTCCGTTGTCATTTTCCTTGTCTTATTTTAACCTTTTAGTTGCAGCGGTTTTGTCAATTTAAGGATTATTCGTAAATTTGCACACAAAGAAACAGTGGTCCGGCCTGTCGCTGGTTTTCTCCTTTTAAGGGGGGGGACGAGAGGAAAGTCCGGGCAACACAGGACAATCCGCTACCTAACGGGTAGGAGCCAGTGATGGTTGGTCAGTGCAGAAGAAAACAACCGCCTGTATATATTGCAGGCAAGGGTGAGAAGGTGGGGTAAGAGCCCACCAGGCGTATGGCGACATGCGTGCTGTGCACTCCGGATGTTGAAAGTTCGCGTATACCGGCGGTGCTCTTGCTGCAATGGCGGGAGTGGGAGGGTTGTCCGTCCGAGCCGGAGGGTAGAACGATAGAGACCGGCGGTGACGCCGGTAGTGGATAAATGACAGGCGGCGGATATGGAAGCTTGATGCAGAAATAGCCGTGCACAGAACCCGGCTTACAGGGCCACTGCTTCTTTTTATTCGTCCAAAAAAAGATTTTCCTTTTATGACAATAGAAGAAAGAATGGAATCCTGGTGGAACATGGATGAACGGCAGTGCAAGTGCTTCCAGCGTTGGGCATTGCTGCTCTTCAAACGTGTCTATATCACCATAGATCACTTTGTTAACAATAATCTCAGTTCTTATGCCTCGGCACTTACATACAATACCACCTTGGCCGTTGTTCCGGTGCTGGCCATTATCTTTGCCATTGCCCGGGGCTTTGGCTTTGACAACATTATAGAAAGCCGTCTGCGTGTCGCACTGGATTCATTCAGTCCGGAAATGACCCATACGGTTCTCACGTTTGTAGAAAGTTATCTTCAGCATACCAAGAGCGGTGTCTTCTTGGGCGTAGGTATATTGTTGTTGTTCTATACTTTGGTTAATCTGACCATGAATATAGAAACGGCCTTCAATACCGTTTGGCAAGTGACAAACACGCGCAATATCTACAGACGGATAACAGATTACATATCCGTATTCCTGCTGTTACCCATATTGATGATACTGACAAATGGTGTGAATGTGGCAATGCTGACGTTGGAGTCGTGGCTTGACATATACTTTTCCATGGGGAGTACCTTTCATGTCATAGTGGTGATGGTGCCGTTCTTTATCAGCAGTCTGGTGTTTGTCCTGTTGTACAAACTTATGCCAAACACGCATGTCAGATGGAGTGCATGTGTCGGCCCCGGCATTATTGCAGGTCTGTTGTTTCAGGGGTTAGAGTTCTTCTACATACACTACCAGATAAAACTGTCGGCATACAATGCCATCTATGGTTCTTTTGCCGCAATCCCCTTGCTTTTGATTTTCTTGCAGTTTACTTGGTATATCTGCCTTATAGGATGTCAGTTGAGCTATGCCAACCAGATGGTACAGGAATATGCATTTGAGCGTTCGACGCGTGGTATGAGCCGCCGTTTCCGCGATACACTTTCCCTTTTGCTGGTAAACCATGTTGCCAAAAGATTTGCTGCCGGCAACCGTCCGTTGAGCCAGCGTTCCCTTTCGCGCGCAACGCACTTGCCGGAAACTTTGGTTACGGTGCTCTTGGATGAACTTGTCAGTGTGGGTGTATTGGCCATCACGCACAATAATTCCGGTACGGAAATGCTTTATATACCGGCCATAGACATTCATCGTCTTACGGTACGTATGGTAGTGGATAGACTTGACGCCAGGGGGACGGAGAACTTCTCTCCAGCATGGATGCTGCATAATCCTGAATGGAAGCGTTTGCGCCAATACAGATATTACAGTCAGGACGAGGCATTGATAATGGAAATATAGAAATCATTGCCTCCATTATCATGGTGGCGTGTTTTACTCTCACGGTGATGCCTGTGAATCATTATCGTTCGTTCGGCGAACGATTACTGATGCTTCGGCGAACGATTATCGATGCTTCAACGAACGATTAGTGACAATGTTTTGCATATTAGCCGAAGCCGGTCCGCTATTTACGAGAAGGGGAGTGAAAAGATTTAACCCAAATCGGTCATTGTATATTCCAATATCCTTTATACTTTTGCATTTGTTAACGACATCAAGAAGTGGAATAAGGCCGTTCGGTCATTCGTCGTAAAGACTGTGTCTAATGTTTAGCCCCCACTCCTTAACATCCGAATCCGGACAGTTCACTGGGCTTTGACCCCGCATTTGCAATGATGGTTCCAAGATGTTTCGATGTTGCATATTTGTTTAAATACATTTGTTATGACCTACATTGGTATTGACGTCAGCAAGGACACTTTTGTCGTAGCTTATTCTTCTGATAAGAACAGCAAGACGAAAGTATTCAAGAATACCACCAAAGGTATTCATGAGTTTATTACGACCATCTCCAAGGATGAGCACCACTGCGTCATGGAGGCGACAGGCAATTACAGTGCTCTGCTTGTTTATCTGCTCTCAGAGGCTGGTATCACCACAAGCCTGGAGAATCCGCTTAAGGTAAAGAACTTCGCCCGTGCCATGCTATCCACCGTCAAGACGGATGAAATAGACGCACGTCTGATAGTTCTTTACGGAGAGAAGATGCAGCCCGCACCCTATAGGCTCCGCAGTGATGCCATCCTAACGCTCAAGCAGAAGCGTACAGTCATTCGACAGCTCAAGAAACAGCTCATTGCCACAAGAAACCTCAAGGGTTCTATGGAAGTGATGCCCTTCTTTGATGCCAAGTGCAAGAAGTCTATCGAGAAGACCATTGCCTTTCTTGAGAAGCAGGTTAAGGAACTCGAAGAAAATCTTACTACACTTGCCCGTTCTGAGTACAAGAAGCAGATGGATTTGCTAACCTCTATAAAAGGTATCGGTGTCACCCTTGCCGCTGCACTCATTATGGCCACTGGTGGCTTCACTTACTTTGATAATGCCAAGCAACTCACCCGTCATCTGGGTTTGTCGCCTACATATCAGCAGTCCGGTACTTCTGTCAATTTCAAAGGTCACATCAACCGCAACGGGGACTCGTCTTTAAGGGGGCAGCTCTATGTGGCAGCATTCGCTTCATTAAGGTGCAACACTGGGTGTAAAGCCTGTTATGACCGATTGCGGTCTAATGGCAAGCCAGGGAAAGTAGCTGTTATTGCAGTAGCAAATAAACTTATCCGGCAGGCTTTTGCCGTTGTCACTCAGGAAAAACCTTACGTCGACGGTTATGTATCTTCAAAGAAGTAGTTCCTGCTATTTCCCGAAGTGTATCAGCATAGATAGTCTAATACCTGAAAACACCGAGGGGTTTGGGGGCGAGAAGCCCCCATGAGAGAGTACAAATCAGTACAAAACGCTAATAATTGTTAACAGCATACATTTTTTTATTACAGTTCATTAGACTGTTATGCGCTAATGAAACCTTCTTTTTGTCATCTATTTTGTCACTTCTCGGTTACAATGGAACCCCATTGCGCCCTCAAAGTGGCAAAACATCTGTTCAAAAATAAAGGTTATTATCATCATAACGCTAATGACCGATTTGGGTTGAATTGCCGTTTTACTACAAGATGTCCCAAAATTTTGGTGGTGTGGAATAAAAAAAGTAAATTTGCGAGGAGAAAAGGAATGGATAATATCGCAGAAGGGTTTGAGCGAGACGGGAACAAGGAGTTTATACAGTTTCTTTATGTGGCAAAAGGTTCGTGTGGGGAAGTCCGCTCGCAAATTATCAGAGCATCAGATACAAATTTCCTCAATCACACGGATGCAAAGAGATTATATAACGTATGTCTGGAACTGAGCAGCGCAATTGCAGCTTTTATAAAAAGCTTAAAGAAGAGCTCCATTACCGGCTCCAAATACTTGAAACCTTAAACTTGAAACTTGAAACCTTAAACTTGAAACCTCAAACCCGATTACCATGACAGACGAAGAACTGAAGGAAATACTGGGAGAGATGCAGGGCGATGTGATTAACCCCGAACTCTGCAATATACCCGTTCCAGACATGAACCAGGCCGTGAGGGCCGGCACTCCCACCGTGTGCGGAGATATTCCAAGGGATGAATGTTTGTTATTGTCCAAGAGTTTCCTGAATCTGGGAATCACTTTCAGCGTGGACGTGACAGGCAACTCGATGACGGACATAGGCATCATGCCCGGCGACAAACTCCAGATAAAATCCGGTCCCTGTGCAGATGACGGTGACATAGTGGTGGCCGCCATAGACGGAGAGTTTACGCTGAAGGCATTCTTCCGCGATGAGAACGGACAGTGCTGGCTGGTGCCGGCCAACGAAGCCTACAAACCAATCAGGCTGACGGAAGACATGGACGTGAGGATAGTGGGAAAGGTGGTGAAAGTGACAAAGGATGCTCCACGCTATAGCCATGCCAGTATAATGCGGGTGCTTAAGGCTGCTGAAACGCCAGAAGACAAACCCATGGACGATCCCGGCCCGCTGATATGCAAGGCGGCTCCCATGGTACGCAATTCACGTCATTGGTATGCCGTGTACAGGGCATTGGTGGACATGGGACTGTGTGAGTCGGAGATGTACGCCACCTTTGTGGACATGGTTGCCAGAGCTGTTCCGGAGCATCCCAGCCTACCGACGGTGGATGCCATGAGACGCATGGCTGTGGGCAGCTTTTGCAGGCCTGTAAACCAATGGAATATAAACAATGCCCCCGTGACAGGAATACGCTTCGAGGAGTACGTAAAAATTGCACAGGCGGTGAGCGATAAACGGTGAGCGGTGAGCGGTGAGCGGATGAGTGGTGAGCAGATGAGCGGAAACCTTAAACTTTAAACCAGAAACTTGAAACTTGAAACTTGAAACCTTAAACTTTAAACCTGAAACCTGAAACTTTAAACCTTAAACCTGAAACTTCAACCTCATATGAAAAAGACTCTACTTGTAACGGCAATGATGATGTCGCTGATGCCATCGGCATTGCAGGCAAAGGTGCAGCACATACTGCCACGTCCACAACGGATTACTGCCACGGAAAACGTGGCTGCCTTCAAACTGAAGGGCAAAGTAAGCATAAACTATGCCAACGGGGCAAAAGCATGTGCCCTGCTGGAGGAGTTCCTGACCAGCAACGGTTGCAAACTGGTGCCAAGTGGCGGCAAGGCTGTGAACGTGAGCATGGTGAAGAGCATAGAAGGCGCATACGACTATGAACTGTACGGATACGAGAACGAGGCATACACCCTGGAGGTGACGCCGGAGGCCATAAACATCACCGCGGTAACGCCCACCGGTGTGATACGCGCAACACAGACGCTGGTGCAGATGGCAGAGGGATGGAAGGGCAAGCCCGCCCTGGAGGCCGTGAAGATGACTGACTGGCCGGCATTCAAGTTGCGTGGATACATGCACGATGTGGGCCGCTCGTTCATCAGTGCCGGGGAACTGGTAAAGCAGATAGAGTTGTTCTCGCGCTTCAAGGTGAACACCTTCCACTGGCACATGACAGAGAACCAGGCATGGCGCTTCGAGGTGAAGGCTTATCCGCAACTTACTTCTGCCGAGTCCATGACTCGCTTCGCCGGCCAGTACTACACACAGGAGGACTGCCGCAAGGTGATGGAGGCTGCCAAGAAGCACGGCGTAACGGTTATCCCCGAGATAGACATGCCTGGACACAGCGCGGCCTTCAGGCGTGCTATGGGTTTTGACATGCAGAGCGCCGAAGGAAAAACCGTGCTGAAGAAGGTGCTGGACGAGGTGGCAGAGGTCTTTGCCGATGCACCCTACATACACATAGGCGGTGACGAGGTGAGCACGACTGCCGCTTATCTGAACGAAATGATTGCCTATGTGGAGAGCAAGGGAAAGAAGGCCGAGATATGGAACCCCATCAACGGCATAGGACAGAAGAGCCTGAATGCCTCGCTGACACAGATGTGGGGTACACGAGGCTACTTTGCCGGGGGCAAGGCCAACATAGACAGCCGATACAATTACACCAACCACTTCGACGTGTTTGCCGACCTGGTGGGCATCTTCAAGAGCAATATATATTATAAGGAGAAGGGCGATGCCGAGGTGGCAGGTGCCGTCTCCGGTTGTTGGAACGACCGCAAACTGGCCACCGAGGAGGACATAATGGCGCAGAACAACGTGTGGGCCAACGTGATTGCCACGGCAGAACGCGCCTGGGTGGGCGGAGGCAAACGCTACATAGACAATTGCAACAATGGTGGCACGAACGGCGGTGGCGGTGTGATGCTGCCCAACAGCGGCGAGGAGTACGATGAGTTCTGCGACTGGGAGCGCCGCTTCCTGTTCCATAAGGCACATGCACTGAAGGACGAGCCCATACCATACGTGAAGCAGACCAACGTGCGCTGGCGCATAACGGATGCCTTCCCCAACGGCGGCAACAGCGCCGCAGAGTTCGCTCCGGAGAAGCATGCCACAACATGCGCGATGTGCAACATCCCCAACACCTTCACACACGAGGGCAAAACCTACGGCACAGGAGTGGCCACGGGTGCCGGCATATACCTGAGGCACACCTGGGGGCACAGCATCATAAAGGCCTACTACGAGTCGCCCTCGTTCAACAACACTGCATACGCCTGGACATACGTCTACAGCAAGAAGAAGCAGGAGGTGGGTGCCGTGATAGAGTTCCAGAACTACAGCCGCTCGGAGCAGGACCCGGCCCCCACGGCAGGTAACTGGGACCTGTATGGCTCCAGAATATGGGTAAACGGCGAGGAAATAGCGGCTCCCGACTATGAGAATGCCGGTGTGGCCATAAGCAACAAGGAGGTGGAACTGAAGAACGAGAACTTCCCTGCCCGCAAACCCATAGCAGTGACACTGAACAAGGGTTGGAACAAGGTGTTCCTGAAACTGCCCTACGTAAATGCCGGATACCGACTGGACAAGTGGATGTTTACCTTCGTCTTCACGGACCTGGAGGGCAGGAATGCCGTGGAAGGACTGGTCTACTCGCCTGATAAGGAAGGGGAGTAGGAGGGACTGGGGGGCTAGGTTTTCTAGACAATCTAGTCCTTCTAGTCCTTCTAGTCTCTCTAGTCTTTCTAGATATTCTAGATATTCTAGATATTCTAGGCTTTTCTAAAAGATTGCTTTATGAAGATATTTACACGACTGCGCAATATACTCCGTTGGATGGTGGGACTGTTTTTCCTCAGTTCCATACTGGCGGTGCTGGCATACAGGTGGTTGCCGGTGCAGGTGACGCCACTGATGTTGATACGTTGCTGCCAGCAGATGGGCCGGGGCGAGAAAATACGCCTGAAGCACCATTGGGTGGAGATGGACAAGGGCATGACACCCGACCTGGCTCTTGCCGTGGTGGCAAGCGAAGACCAAAGGTTCATGACGCATAACGGCTTCGACTTTGACGCCATATCCAAGGCCTGGGACGAGAGACAGAGTGGAAAGCGTAGACGAGGCGCCAGCACAATATCGCAGCAGACAGCAAAGAACGTGTTCCTGTGGCCGGGAGGAGGATGGTTCAGAAAAGGACTGGAAGCATACTTTACCATACTGATAGAACTGATGTGGGACAAACACCGCATAATGGAGGTGTACCTGAACAGCATAGAGATGGGAGACGGCATATATGGTGCCGATGCCGTGGCATGGCAAAACTTCGGACGTGGTGCCGACCGACTGACACGGGCCAACTGTGCCCTGATAGCCGCCACACTGCCGAACCCGTTGAAGTTCAGTTCCAAAGAACCGTCAGACTACATTCTGCGCAGACAGACACAGATAATGCGCCAGATGAGGAATATCGGAAAAGTGGAATTTGAACGGTGAGGGTTACTGGTTTCAGGTTTCAGGTTTCAAGTTTCAGGTTTCCGCTCACCGCTCATCCGCTCATCCGCTCACCTCTCACCTCTCACC
>JAFVTT010000041.1 GCA_017503065.1 Bacteroidaceae bacterium
AGTAGGCGGCGTAAGCACCCTGCTCATCGGTGTAGCCCTCTGCTCTTCCGTTGCCATGGTTCTGCCCATCAGCACTCCTCCCAATGCCCTGGCTCATGCCACCGGCCTCATCGAGCAGAAGAGCATGATGAAGGTAGGTCTCATCCTCGGTTTCATCAGCATGGCCATCGGTTATGTCCTGCTCATCTTCCTGGGCAGCAACGGACTGATTTAAGACTGACGCCAAATCACAACATAAGCAAGGAGGCGAGCCACCAGGGTTCGCCTCCTTGCATTATAATAAGTGAAAGCGGATAATTACACTGGATTACGTCTGTAGGACGCCCCCTTCACTCTCATCTGTCAAGCTTTCTCCTCCACCTCTCTCATCATCTTGCGCCACCTCAGATAACCTAGGACGGCAAAGACGGTGTATGCCACATGGATGCCGGCTTTGAAGGGGAGTCCCTTGTAGGCAAGCAGATAGACGTCGATGATATTAACCACGAACCAGAGCCACCACTGTTGCAGATACTTCTTTGCCATGGCCCACATGGCCACAATGGAGATGGCATTGGTAAGGGCATCCTGAACAGGCACGGTGGAGTTGGTGTAGTTATCCAAGAACCACCACGTACTGCCCCATATCAGCAGGAAAGCCACACCGAGCCACAATGCCACACGCAGGGGCATGCTGGTGATGGCACGCACCTGCTTGCCACTGGAGGTCGTCACCTTGTTGTTGGCGGCTGGCATGGTCCACAGGAGCAGGCCATAGAAGGCTGCCAAAAGATAATAGACAGAGATGGCCATATCGCCATACAGGCCCACCTCATAGTAAAGATACACGTCGATGGCGGGCATGATGATGCCTGCCACCCACACCATCCAGTGGGCACGATACTCCCACCAGAGATAAAGTATTCCCAGAAGGGAAACGAAGAAATCAAGATATTGTACCATAATGGTGAGCAAGGGGAGGACCAAGCGGACCCGGTAAACCCAGCGGACCCACCCCCCTGCCCCTCCCTATATGGAGGGGAGTAGGATGTACTGGGATTAGGGGGATTTGTTATTGTAGGGACACGGCATGACGTGTCCGTTTAATGTTTTACTATGTTCTATGTTTCGGACTCTTCATGCCGAGTCTCTACGAGTTTAGACAAATGCCAATCGAAACCACTCCCCTCCATATAGGGAGGGGTTGGGGGTGGGGCTGTGTGGGTCTAAAACCTCAGCGTCACATGCCCCATCAGGCCGAACCCTGCCGAGGGAGTGTAGCCAATCTGGTAGTAGCGGTTGTCCTCGGTGAAGCCGTAAGAGGGCACGACACTGCTGTACACCCATCCGCTTTGTGCGAAGTGGCGGTCGAAGATGTTGTTGAGGTCAAGACCGAAGACGACTTGCTTCAGGCGTGCGCTGTTCTGCCTTGGGTTTAGGGTATAACTGAGGCGTATTGCCGTGGTGCTATAGCGAGGCAGGGAGCGGTCCAGGCACTGGGTGTTGTCCAGATACTGACGGCTGACGAAGTTGGTGTGCCATACGGCTTTCAGTCCCTGCCAACGGAAGGTGGCCATGCCGTTGAGCACCACGGAGGGAGAGAAGGCCAGGGTGGAGTTGTCGTAATGCTTCACTTGGAAGGACTCGTCCCAGTCGTAACTGACATGCTCGTCGAAGGAGAGTATGCAGTTGCGGCTGAAGGCTCCGTTCACGTCCAGAGACAACCACTTGAAGGGGGTGTAACCGGCACTTACCTCCAGTCCCATACGGTAGGAGTCCTCGATGTTGGTGGTCAGCGCCTCGCCTATGTCGCTCAGTTCGCCCGTCTGCACAAGTTGGTCCTTGTAACCCATGTAGTAAGCACCCACCGAGGCATACCAGTTCTTGCCGTCATAGGAATAACCTACCTCCACATCGTGCAGACGTTCGGCACGCGGTGCACCGCTCTGGCCGTTGTCGGTGAAGTTGTTGCGCTCCGGTTCTCTGGAACTCATGGCATAACTCACGTAGGCACGATGTCCGTCCTTATGCCAGGCGAAACCTGCCTTGGGATTGAGGAAGTCGTATGTCACGTCCACATTGAGCGGTTGTGCCTGATACATGCCGCTTGCATCCTTCTGGAACTTGTCGTTATATCCGTCCGTGCGGAAACCCACATGGCGGTACTGTACATCTGCAAAGGCATCCCACTGGTCGCTGAGGTGCAGTGTGGCCTTGGCAAAGAGGGAGATGTCGTTCTTCTGCGCATCGCTGTCGTAGTATTGGTACTTGCCTCCTGGAGTGGGGATATAGTGGTTGCGCAGGTCCTCGTTGCTGATATAAGTCAGATAGCCGAAATGGTTGCCGGTGAAGCCCTGGGCAGACAGGCCCGTGATGACATCCCAACGGCGGTCCTTGTAGTTGGCATTCAGATGCACGCCATAGGTGTGCTGGGTGAGGCCCTTCTGGCGCACGAAGTCGCTACGGTTGCTGCCGTCCTGTGGCACGTAGTTCAGGCCGAACTTGCTTGCGCCTTTGTTCTGATAGCGGAACTCGTCGTAGTAGCCATAGCCATAGGTATATCGCAGGGCTGCCGTGGTGCTCCAGTGGTCGTTTATTCTCCATGCCATGGACAGGATATTGTGGTTCTGCCAGAAGTTGTCCGTAGTGCGGTCCCACAGACTTCCGTCCACCTTGGCATAGCGCTCTGTCTTCCATGCCGTAGGGTCGTCCCAGTCCTCAATGAAACGTTCGTACAGGCTGTTGTATCTGCCCAGTCCCATGCGGTAGAGGTCCTCGTAGGTCTTCACTCCGCCATAGGCATTCAGGCTGTAGTCATCGTTGCCTGCCGTCACTCCGTTCCAGGCCTGACCGGTACTTTCAAAGTTGCCCAAGTTCCTGTATTTCAGCACCAGGCGGCTGTCCTCGCTCAGCCATGCCACACCTGCCGTGTAACTTCCGCTCTTGCCATGCGTGCCATGCAGATAACCGTCGGTCCGTGTCTGATGATAGGCACCGTCCACCACCCAATGCTTGCCCAGCAGACCCGTGGAGAACTGGCCTCCCGTGCGCCATGTGTTGTAACTGCCGTAACTTCCCGTCACCTCCAGCATGGGTTGCATCTGCGGCAACTTCGTCTGCATGGCAATGCTGCCTCCGAAGGCACCGTCGCCCGTGGTACTGCTGCCCACGCCACGCTGTATCTGCACGCTTCCCAGCAGGGAGGCATAGGAATTCATGTTGGCCCAGAAGACGCACTGGTCTTCAGGCGAATTGAGCGACACGCCGTCCAGGGTGACGTTCACACGGCTTCCGGCACTGCCTCGCATACGCATGTACACCGTACCCGTGCCCAATCCGTTCTCGCTCCACGCCACCACACCCGGGGTGCGTGCAAACAGGTAGGGCAACTCCTGACCGCCTGTGGAGAACTCCTGCAACTCCATCTTGCTGATTCTGCTCACGGCAAAAGGCGCACCCTTGGGGGCACTTACCGCCTTTACCACTACCTCACCCAACTCTGCCACACGGACAGAGTCCTGCTCCCTCTCTTGGGCATAAGACATGCCCGCCATACCCACTAATGCAAGTACGGCAAGAAACTTTCCTTTCATAGGAATCCTTTCTTTGCTTCGTTCGTAATCACCGTTACGAATTACTGGTTGGAAAATTGGCCCATCCCCCTTACCTTATTTATATATATAAGGAAACGGACCGTTCATACTCTCTACGCCGGCACTACCCGGTTCAGATCATTTGAGGGTATATTCTCAGCAAGACCAATATCGGCCATGCACCCCTGATGACGTTGGCAAAGGTACGAATAAGTGAGAGAATAACAAAATAATGCTGGCATTAATTTTGCTATTCCGAGCGAAAGTACCTTCGGAGCAAGCCAAGGGTACGAATAAGCGAGCTATTTTCCAAAGAAACGATAGAATGGTAGGGACACGGCATGCCGTGTCCGATAACAAGAGCAGAAACGGACTCGGCATGCCGAGTCCCTACATTGCCGAGGTGCGGAGGAGGAAGACGATAGTCAACGAAAGTGCCTTCGACCGATAGGTCAATGGTACTAATAAGCGAGGGAAGACAATAACGCGCGCGGATACGAAAAAGCACACAAAGACTGCATCAACGTCATTTTTTTCTTCTTCTCTTGCATTAGTCAAGCAATTATGATACTTTTGTGTGCCGAACATACAAATATTTCCACACGACTACGCATGACCATAACCCTTGCCTTCGACTCATTCAAAGGTTCGCTTACCTCCGAAGAAGTGGCGGATGCCTTTCAGGAAGGACTGCTAAGTGCCCTACCCCATAGCACCGTAAACAAGGTGTGCATAGCTGATGGTGGAGAGGGAACAACCGAAGCACTTGTCAGAACTATGCATGGGGAATGGTGCGAAACTACCGTATCCGACCCGCTCGGACGCGACATAAACGCACGGTACGGGATAATCAGGCACGAACATACTGCCATTATGGAAATGGCATCGGCAAGCGGTCTGCCCCTGCTGAGCCCCGAGGAGAGGAACCCCATGAAGACCACAACCTACGGGACTGGCCAACTCATTGCCCATGCCATAGGCCAGGGATGCAGGAAGTTCCTCATCGGCATAGGCGGCAGCGCCACAAACGATGGCGGCACTGGCATGCTCCGTGCCCTTGGTTACCGTTTCTTGGACAAGGACGGGCAAGAACTTGCCGGCGGTGGAGAAATCCTTGGACATATCCACTGGATAGACGCATCACAGGCACTGCCACAACTCAGCGAATGTAAGTTCACGGTAGCATGCGATGTGGACAACCCACTTTACGGTCCCAATGGTGCCGCCTACGTCTTCGCACCGCAGAAAGGTGCCGATGCGGAAATGGTCACGCTGCTGGATAAAGGTCTGCATGCTTATGCCGAAGCGATACAACGGTCACTCGGCAAGGACATAGCGCACATTCCCGGAGCAGGTGCAGCCGGCGGCATGGGCGCTGGCATGATTGCCATGCTCGATGCACGTTTGGAAAAAGGCATAGACCTGGTTCTCGACGCCATACATTTTGACGACATCATCAAGGGCAGCGACCTTGTTGTCACCGGTGAAGGGCGCATAGACCGCCAGACCCTCATGGGCAAAGCACCCGGAGGAGTGCTGAAAAGGGCAACGGCCCAAGGCATCCCCACCCTGGCCGTAGGCGGTTGCATACAGTGGTGCAGGGAACTACAGGAAAGCAGTTTCAGGGAAATCCTCTCCATCAACCCCGACAACCTCCCCGAAGCACTGGCCATGCAGCACAACATTGCCATGGAAAACGTCAGACGGACGGGCAGGAAGATTGGTATCCTGTCACACAACTCCTGAACAAGATATTGCACATACAGCGCTTCCCTTCACGTTAATACAAGAAACCGAAAGCCCAAAGTGGGATGACATTCTGGTAACCATACTCTATGTCGTCCTTCACCACAAATGCATCATCTACACCTTGTATCTGCTTTTGTTTCTTGTTCCTCCCCCCAACCTCAAAGGTATATTTCCCAACCTTGAAATCAGCCACCGACGACGCCATTACGTCATATTTCGGTTTAACCGAAGTCAGGAAGACCGTTTCACGCAAATTGCCGACATTTGGCACAGAATCATTCAGCGCGTATGCCAGATGAGTATTTCCCAAATATATCTTGTCAACCTTGCCGAGAGAACTCACGCCAAAACTATCGTCACGCAGTATCTGTACCAAATGCGATTTCTCAAGCAAAAGCATCAAGTCACTCACCGAAGTGCGATGACATTCCAAGTCACGTCCCAACTTAGAGTAATTCGGTTTGAAAGGCACGCTTTGAGCCACAACATACATAAGGCGCTTCAACTTCTCTATAGTAGTAAGTGTCAGTTCTGCAAACTTTGGAATATCTACTTCCAGCACCTGATTGACCACCTGCTGCAAGCGTGTATGACTGTCACGTTGCCGGAAGAACGGATAATAGCCCTCTCGCATATATTCCTTAAACAAGGCTATTGGACGGTGTTCTCCAGCAGGGAATTCTATCCGTTGTGCCACTACGTCATCCAGTGTATAGACAGGCAGGTCAATGCCATGGGACAACAACAAATATTCGCGGAATGATAGTCCATACATCGTATACTCCAACTGCCTACGGCTCAAATCGGCTCCACCCCGACGGATATCAAGTATGGACGAACCCGTATAAACAACTTTTAGACGGCTATACGTATCATAAATATTCTTCAACTCCACCGACCACTTGGGATAACGATGGACTTCGTCGATATAAAGGGTACGTCCACCATTCTTATAGAACACATCGGCCAGTTCCACCAGTGTATGCGATGTAAACCACAGATCGTCGGCAGTAACATAAAGAGCTGTAGGAGCATTATCATGCAATTTGATATGCTGCAATATCATGGTTGTCTTTCCCACACCTCGGGCACCAACGATGGCCACCAAACGATCGTCCCAAGCAATCTCATCATGAATCCGACGTACATAGTCGGCAGACACTTCAGCAATCTTAATACGTGACTTCTCAATCAGTTTCTCCATGATTTGTCTGTTATGAACGACACAAAAGTAGCAAAATTGTCGTCTACAACCAACAGTTTTTCAAAATTTTGTCGGTTATACGTCAAAATTGTACACTGAACCAGTAATAAAAAGCGCAACACAACCGTGGGGAAAGCCATGGAAAACGTCAGGCGGACGGGCAGGAAGATAGGAGAGCTACTGCTCCATGAATCAAAATCCAATCACTGGACTAACCTCCAGCGTGCGTAAAGTGTAAGGTTAGAATGTATCCAGTTGTCGGTGATAAATCCCCACTACGTGCCGGGCACCCAGTCGCGAACGGCGCGAACGCGAAGGGCATCGCCTTCCTCCGGCGACATTATGATACGGTCACGGCTGACGAACCATGTATTAACAGCACCGTCGTATTTATTACCCAAGGTACCGAATGAATAGAAGTTACTGGGCAAATAGTATGCCCATCCCCACCAAGCAGTATTGTCGTTGCAATATTGGAAGAAGATAGCCAATTCGCGAATGTTTGCGATACGCCATCCTTCAGGGAAAGTAGTACCATCCACGATAGGGGCTTCGTTAGCGCTCAGAGGCGTATGAATCAGCGTCGGATAAGCCTGGAGCCATCCGCCGATATCACCATACTTCAGACCGTACGAATCGCCTGTCTCGAAACCTTCGTACGCACGCGACTGCAGACTGTATTCGTTGCCAGGAATCAAGCTTTGCGAGGTAAATGCCAAGCGGCGTGAATCTTTGTTCAGGTTGCGCAAGTCGAAGCGATATATGGAGTTTGCATTTGTACTACCCGTAGTTTCTTTCACTAACACCAGTTCGTCTTTAGGGAAGTTATTGCCCTCCGTACCGATATAGGTAGCATCGCCCGCTATACTGGAAGGACTCGCCATACCCAGGTTGCGCACACATCTCACCTTGGGGATCGCATATTTTTCCCAGTGGAGCCCATATTGACTGGTCGAGATACCTTCCTCTGCCCATACTTGTACGGGCACATTGCCTGCTGTCTGTTCATAGGCAGTACTGGTCACATAGTGCCAGCGCCATTGATATACACCGCTCAGAGGGTGGGTCGTGGGGACATTTAGCAGAGCATTGGGCAGGTTACCTACGGCTTGTGGATAGAGTTGGGCTTCTGCCGACAGACCCTGGTCGCCGATGAAGAGGGCAAAGATTTGTTCCAACGAAGTGATATACCAACGCAACTCCCCTACATCGACGGTATCGTTGCCATTGAGGTCGCGATTGCGCAATAGGATGGAGTTCAAACCACAGGCTTTATCCTTCTTGAGCACCACATCTCTGTCGGTATAGTCCAGATATTCGCTCCAGAGGAGTTTGCCACTGACCAGATTCAGCAACTGTGCCGTGTTGTAAAGTCCGTCTTTGCGGCTCGTATTATTGGGCGTGAAGTCAGTCGGTTTAAAGTTATGATTGTAAGTATTTTCGTCAGGGCTATAGAACCAGTTCTTGTCGCCCGTTTCGTCCACAGTCTCGCATCCCCAGGCTTCAGAGAGCGAGGTGTGTGACTGGTCGCGGTTGAAAGGTGTCTGAATAGATCTTTGGCGGATGGTCAGGATGCTGCCAGTCACCGAACTATCGCCGTCTTTGCTACGGTTGTTTTTGCACAAGATGTGCATCAGTCGGTTCGGTTGGTTCACGAACTTCTTCCACAATCGCTTGTGGTCGTCATTCGGGTTCATCGGGTTGGTATCGTAGTAGAATTCGTCCACATAGATGGTCACCTTCAGGTCACCATTTTTGTCCCACCAACTTTCATTCGTAGCCGTACGTCCTTCCTTATACGCCTTCCACTTGGGAAATTCTTCGCGCACTTTGTCCAAGAATTGTACGACATTCATCAGTTGCGGAGCGTGCTGACCGGGATAGTGGCGATTGCGGTTGGTATAGACGCCGTCTATCATTTCATTAGGATAAAACTCCACCCATTTGTAGTCCAAATCGTTGTAGACCAAGTTGCCATTGGCATCTTTCAGAGGAATACCCGCACGCCCGAAGGGGGTACGCACATACCAGCTCATATGCTCCAGGTCTATTTGATTGGCATTGAAGTTGTACACGCGCTGTCCGTAGTGTGCGTCGAAGGTGAAGATATCCTCTTGCGCTTGATACAGGTGTCCCATAGCGCCCGATTGGTTTTCTTCGCCCGTTTCCACTTCGACCGAGATATTGTTCACCCCTTTCACATTGATGGTGTACTTGTAGTTCGTATTGCGGCGCACGTCATAGTCGTCCTTGTCCTTGCCAAAGTCGCCCAGGTGGACATAGTAGACCACATCGGCCAGCAGGTGCTGCTTGCCGCCGTTGCTGGTATTGACCTCCATATCCAGTTCGCCCTTGATGATGACATAGGTTGCCAATTCGGGAGCATATTCCCACATCCCGTTTTCCGTGTTGTAGGTACCATCGGCATTTTTGATGCGTCGGTCTCGCAGGTGGTAGTTGTCCGCCACGCTTTTCTTCTTGTTCTTGGACTGCAGATTTTCCAGCATATAGAACGAGAATCCGTCGAGCACTGCGCCCGTAGCATTGTCGTCGGGGTCCTTTTCCAGCTCGTTGGTTTCAAACTTTCTGGGAGCGACATGAAAGTAGCCATCGGCTGTCAGAGGCACCGAGCCAGCATCGTTGGCCACCAGGTAGCAACTTTTGGGCAGGTTCACCACCTCCCACGATTCGGGGATGAATTTTTCCACGCGCTGGCTGTCGGTTTCCTCCGTGGGGTTGACGCGCACGTTCACTTCGACCTTGGCGTCCATACGGGTCAGCATCAGTGTGGCGGGGTTCACGCCTCCTGCCGATATGGTACCCTCTGGTGTGATCGTCACATCGGCCAGAGCCCCCGTCATCATAAAGTAGCCCGCATTACGCATAGGCAATTCCTGGTTCAGCGTGACGATCAGGTCCTGCAAGTCCTGCTTGTTGCGCACCAGCCCCAATCGTTCCTCCGAGATATTCATAAAGTCCAAGTCGATATTGGCTATCACCACGATTTCGCCCGAAGTGACAGAGGGGACATTCATATAGATGGCGCCATTGGTCTGTATTGTGCCCCCCATATCCATCGTTTGCGCCGTCCAGAATTGCTCTGCCGTATTTTCGTTCAGGTTGGAGTTGGCAAAGAAGTGTCCGTAGACCTTGTTGTCATTGGCAAAGACGAAGACGTAGAGATTGTTCACCGTAGATTCGTAGTACGGCTCGTAGGTGGCACGCGTTTGGATATTGATCTGATTGTTCTTGGCCGAACCCCAACTGAGCACCGCCTTCACATTGGGTCCTACGCTACCTTTCTGGACGAGATCGTCGTCCAAGCAACCTGTCAGCATCAAGCAGCTGCATAGGAGGAGCAGGCTATTGTATATCCATTGTTTCATATCTTGATCTTGTGTCTATTGTTCGTCGTTGATTGGTCCCATTTTGGGGATGGCATCAATTGAATGTCACATCACCGCCTCCTTCTTGCCAATTCGTAGTGTTGAAGACGATGGCCCCTTGTTTCTCGTTGAACGAAGCATTCACGGTGATTTCGATGAAATCGTTGCGCTTGATACTGGTCAAAGGAGTTGCCACACCCGTCTTGTTGTCAATAATATTGATAGGAATGGTGGGGGTCGATTCGGCCTTGACGGTGGAAGAAGATCCGCCTTGGTATGTCACTTTGTAGAGGATGTAAGTAGCTTCTGTTGTTTTAGCCCATACTTCATTACTCCCCTCATTTTTCACATTATTCAAATAATATGCTGCACCAGTCCAAGAGGAAGAAGACGTTTGGAATTTCAACAATTTATCACCCGATTCACCTACCGTCAAAAACTGGGCGTTATCTTTGATCAAAGGGATTTGACTGATATTAGGAATATCCTTACTCGTGATATAATCCCCGGATGAGCCCATTGATGCCAATGCATATTTGTCTTTTTCGCCTTCCATTTCCTTAAATTGCCATACATAGTTGGGATCGATTTTCCCTTCGCTATCCACATAAGAATCGCTCCATTTCAAATTTGCCTTACCCTCCGCATAGACATTCGCATAGACATACCCATTATTGGAACTATCATACTGATACTGTTGATATAGGATGTACATTGCATTAGCTTCTATCTTGTCTTTTTGGGTAACGGCCTCTCCAACTATCGTATATCCCTCGCTTGCCACTTGGCCCACATATCTCAGTCCCAAATTAAAGCTGTAAGTACCGCCGGTGCCTTCCAAGATATACGCATCGAATATGGTTTTCTCTGTCACATTGCCATCAGTGGTGACCTTTGCCAGATTCATATCAGCCTCGAAGGGGGTGATGGCATACGCCGAGGTGGAAACGGGGGCGTAGTTGGTCGAAGCAGCAGGCGCAAAGATATTGGCAGAAGCCTGCGTCATAGCGGGAAAGGTGAGCGAGGTCAACTGCAGATCATTCGAAGTACTTTGATTACGCACATTGATGCGAACACGAGCAAAGGTGCGCACCAATTCACCCGACACGGTGTTGGCACCAGGATTCAGGTGTATCTCCTTTTGCAAAGTCAAAGGATAGACTTTCGCTTTGTCGCAGATATAGTCCGTACTGCCTGTAGAGAGTTTGATATCCTGCGGAGACTGATCGTCGGGCAAGTCGCTCAAACAGCCAGTCAACGAGATGCCCGTAGCAGTATAATTGCCGTGATTGGCTACGGCATAGAGTTGATAAGCCTTGGTGTAATCCAATTGGTCGAAGGTGACTGTCGCTTCGGTCTTGTCGTCGTTCAATTGTGCATACTCCAATTGCTGATGACGCTCTACCACGCCACCACTGACCAGATATACGCTGACACGATACATCTTCTGCCCATCGCGCATCAGCTCGGCTTCGGTCACATTGCCATCATCGTCCAAATCCTGTATGCCACGGGTGGAGTGCGAGGGTGCCCGGAAAGTAATGGTGAGCGAAGTGCCCCGATGCGACACATCGGGCGAAATATCGTCCTGCTGGCAGGCGATGCACAGCAGTAGCGTGAGTAAATATAATAGGGTTCGTTTCAACATATATCTTTTTTGTAAGGCGGAGGAGGGAGGGAGTGAACGTTAACGTTGACGTTGACTGTTAACTATTGACTCTACAACTCCACATCATAACTTGCATCCAACTTATTCCAATCCTGTATCGTAAGGGAGATAGTAGCCGAGGCACCGCGGATTTCCAATATATAATTGTATCGCACGCCGGGTTGGTAGGTTATGGCAGGGATGGTCACCGAGAAGACCTTGTCGTCCGTGTGCATCATCTTGTAGAAGAATTTCAGCGAACCAGCCTTTACCGTCTGTGGTATCACCATAATCCAACTATCGTTGCGTGTATAGAGTTCGCCCACATTGGTGCCGTTGGGCACATAGAGCGAGTTAGGCTTGTCGTCGAAATTTACGCCTTTGGGATAATATTCCCAGCGGTAGAGTTCTTCGAACACCGAAGAGTAGGGTGTCCACTGTATTTCGGGCGTATCGTTACCCGTGTGGAGCAAGTAGCCCGCACGCGAGAAGAGATCGTCGGTCGTTCCTTGATTTTGCAACCAGCACGCCACCACCCCTTCGTCCGCACTGGGTGTGTAGCCCTCTGCTGCTTTCACCTGAAACCTTATGGCAGCAAAGATGTGTTGCAATTCTATATCGACGACATTGGGCGGGGGCGACGTCTGCGTATTGACTTGGGTTGCACCGACCAGAATATCGTCTTGCGTATTTTTAGTATTGATGGGGCCCTGAAAGTTTGTGGCATCCATCTGTTCCATTAAGTTTGTCATCAAGTCCTGTGGGAAACAAGCGCGGAAATCGTACAGCATACCACTGTACCAGTATCTTGTCTCGCCTGAGTAGTTCCATAGATTGTCTGGATTGGTATCTTGTGCCTTTGCCCCGTAGGTCAAGGGGTTGGCATTGAATATTTCGGTACGCGTGCCAGCATTCACAAATTCGCCCCACAATCCAATGCTTTCTGTGCCAGTACCTGCAGCACAGAGTGCCTGTAGATGGGCGTTGGTAACGAGGGTACGCGATGAAAGTCCTGCGACACCCGAGATGCCACAAGATATAGCCTTACGAGCCGGTTGTGGCTCAGGAAGCGGTTCGTCCACTTCCTGAGCACAGCCCGCTGCGATTATAGAGATAGTCAGTAACGCTATGATGCGACTGAATTTCATCATATTTATCTACTTTTTTAAGCGATTAAATATAAAACGTTTCATTACTCTCCAGACTCCTTGGTTGTAAACCGATGGGCTATGATCTCCTCCAGGAATATCACATCGTCTATACCCACCGACAATGTATATGTGTAATTGCGTCCGGCCTTCAGGTTTGTACGCAATGGTATTGTCTTCAGTTTCTGTTCTATGGTGGTTTGTGCTGCTGTGGTGTATTCATATTCCACAGTCACCCTTGTATCCAACTGTTGAGGCAACATCAGCCAATATCGTCCTATTGGTTCTGGCAGTCCATGAGAATCGTGTCTGCCTTTGTAAAAGTAAAGTGTAGTGGTGTTTTTCTCTATCTCCCATTGTGGGAGTTTCAGCGAACGGAAAGTTCCTCTATGTGCCACCTCATCAATGGCAATGCTCTTTATCGTTATCTTCTCGTCATCTTCAACCCGGTTCTTTACCTCAAATTGCACCTGGCACAATGCATGCTCGAAATAAATTGGCACGAGCCATCCCTGCAAAGTTTTCTGTCTGATAGTCTGTGGTGCGGAATAAAGCAAATCTGTCTGGTCTGTCAACATGTCCATACGGCATGTGATACCGTTCTCGTTATCACACTTGCATTTTGCCTGATATGGAGCATAAGCCATAAAGGCAAGATTTTGCTCTGCAGACACCCATCTGTCATTGTCTGTCACTACCCAAAGCGTATCAACCGCAGTGTCGCGCATTGTTGTATCCGTTACTACCAGTTCCCGACTTTTTGCCTCCGCCAGGGGCAGGTATGGGATGGCCTGGGTGCCGCCATCAGTCCAATCGGTATTGGATGGAAGCACCCAAGCACATACTCCGAATGTTTCTTTTGTTGAAAACTTCTCCACATCCTCATGCGCAACATGCATGTACATGGCAGGTTGGAACATCAGGCGCAACTCAGGGTTATATTCCTGCGCTTCGTCAAACGAACAACCTGCACAGACAAGCAGGAGCAATATGGGGAGAAATCCTTTCACAAGTAATAGTCAGATAGAATCAAATGGTAGTGTACTCAAGTACCAGGAGTCAGGTCAGCATCTGTCCACACATTAACAGATGGTGCCAAGGTAATGGGATCAAGGGATATAGTCACATTATAGGTGTAACGATAGCCAGACTTCCATTCTTTTGTTGCATCAGTGGCAGTAAAGTCTGTGCTATACACTTGCTCTATCGGAGTGCCACTACCATGCTGGATAGAATATTCTATAACAAGAATTATATCTTCACCAGCATCAGGGACGTCCTTAACTCCTTTATCGACTAATTGTGGCAACAATATAAAGTCTGTATTTCTGTATCCAGCAAGATTCCCTGCAGCACGGGTACGGGCACCTGCTGGTTTTTGCTCTTCTGATACAGTAGGGTCAGTTGGGGCGTCTGCACCTCCTGTTGAGGGATAATAACCATCTACTGTAATTATCTTTCCGTATTCATCATCACTTGTATCCTCTTTCTCCAGAGCAGACAATATAACAGAAGGGGCTGCGGTGAACTCACCAGTTGATGCTTCTTTTGCTTCTTCAACAGTTATTTCGCTCGGAACGGTTACTGGCTTTTCGTTCCCTTCAGTAGCTGCTTCCAAGTTCTGTTTGAATGTACCCTTCATGTGTACATTTTCAAAACGAATACCCTTCAATCTTACTGTAGTACCAGAATAGGCAGCTGCCATCTTCACATTAAACAAAATAGAAGACAAGGCGTGCTTGAACTCCAGATTACAACCGCCATATACATCGTTAGGATCAGGATAGTCATCTTTCTTTGCGAAATATGTTCTCTCGCTATAGAGGATGTCTACCTGATCATCTGGATTTTCAGCAATTATTATGTCCTTAAGGGTCAAGCCATCCTCATCGATTGAAGGTGTGGCGTTCATATTTGCAGGCGAACAAGCAATAAAGGTCAAGGAACCATTGCCTTCCTTGGGCCAATAAAAAAGGTTACCAGAAGCATCCTTGGGATACCAAGTTTTTTGGCCATCATCATAACTCGCCACTACACCATCAATGTATTGGTCGTCTTTCCACTCATATGCGGAGGCTTCATCACCTTCTGCATGATATTGTCCCCACACCTTGAAGTTTAGGCCGGTGTTATAATTGACACCAACTTCTTTTGCTGCTCTGGTATTCAAACCGACTACCGGCGTGGAAAAGGAGATTGCCTTGTCCTCGCCATTCTGTGGAAGGACCACTTCTTCCTGTACACAACTTGCCAGTGTCATACTGACTACAGTCGCAATAAATAGACTCTTTTTCATACCTTTAAAGTTTAAAAAGTTTATAACTGATTATATATATATATTGTTCTTTATATTGTAATGTCTGTCTCTATATCCTTCCAATCATCGACACCAGGATTGAGACCGCCTCCTCCTCCCTGCCCGGCCGGCGGTTCCGGAATGGTGATGGTGTGGTCTATAAGCAACCACTGGTGTTGCTGCGCCTCGGGGGTAAAAAACAGGTCTGTGATATTTATTGTTTCACTATATGGCTTGCCGTATGTAGTAAGGAAGTCGAAGGTTATCTCTAAGTTGTTCTCTCTGTCCGGCAATTTACCGAAGGTGCTGAAGGTGGTGTACAGGGTCATCGTGGAATTTTCATCGGTTCCCCTTCTCAGCAATCCTGTTGCCTTGTTCTCCCCAGGTTGCATTTCGAAAAAAACTGTCACATTGTCCTTCAAGTCCATTCCGGAACCGTTAACCCATGAAGAGCCTGACATTCCAGTAAGCAAACCCACAGACGAAGTAGCATACTGCATGCCCTTTACCTGAATCTGGAGATAAAAGGAACGGACTATACTCTTGGCTGTGAAATAGTCACCATCCGTGTTGGTAAGCGTATCCACCGCATCTGCATGTGCTGGCACAATAACATCACCACAATTGGCGGCAAAAAGATGGTCCGGTTCATAGGTGATACGCTCCGCCTCATCATAATCGTCAACCATGGTACGACTCGGAATACGTGCATAAAGGTGTGTTGCAATCTCGTTGGTATATGCCTTTGCCGTACTCAGATTAGCGTAATCCTTTACACGTGTAGTTTCAGTGTCATAATTGTATGCCATCAACGAATACCGTCCTGGGGAAGCAACGATATGTCCTTCATAATAAACGCCCCGCTTATCCCTACCTATAGTGCGTAAGAATCTCTCTGCCACAGCCCTGCCAGTTTCCGTATCGGACAAAATAAGGCGAAGAATTTGTGGGGAATTATATGTTGGCCGCACATAGTCATCATTATAGAATCCATGAGTAACATTCAGCAGATTCTCGTCTACATATACACGGACATAATGAGCATGAATATCGTGGTCGTAACACAATTCCTTGTGCTCGCACGACATAAAGACCATCCATAACACCAACATACTGGCAAAGAAGTTCATCCGTTTCATCTCCTGCCTCCCTTCTTTGTTGTGTTCCAATCCAGTCTCCATACCAGTGATATTTCTGCCTTGGTGGGACCTATAAACTTACGGTTGACCCTTTGCTGCCATACATAGCAGTCATCAATGTGGCGGTATTCGTTATAGACTCCCTTCATGTAACCGACACCGATACCGAAGTCTATGTTCAGACATTTGGTTATGGGCAGAGAATAACCATATTCCAATCCAAAGGCATACTGCGGTCTGTCGAACAGTGTTTCATGAGGATCTGCCGACATGTATCCAGTCTTACCTACAAGAAAGTCATAAGTGAGAAGTTGACCATATAGACCTATGTGATGGCCACTTAGGAACTTCTTGCGAGCCTGTTTGCCCAGCCACATGCGCAGAGCCACTTCACCGCCGTACGTACGCCAGAACCAACTCTTTGTGTTCCACCATGCATAGTGCCAGTTGGCATGCAGACTAAAGTTGCGCCCAAGATGGAATTCCACACCGAGGTTGGGGACAAGTGCAACATCGTAAAGCATATTTGTCTTCACGGCCCACTTGAAACTACGGGGACTTTCAGGTTCAACCTTATACGGAGACTCCAATGAATCAATCGGTTCCAAACTGAACAATTGCAGAGATGCCTGAGTGCGGACACTGTCCGCCACAAACTCCGGAATCTTTACATACACGCATACCCACGTTGCCAGACGCAAAGGTGGCATGTGATGCTTTATTATCCAACTGTATGTCACTCCGTTGTCCAGTTGCCTCAGACGCCACTTCTTGGTTTCCGTAGGAATGTCGGCACGCATGATTTTCATCACACGGTCCCTGTTCGGCTGGTGATAGTTGGCGTCCAGTTCTTTGTACAGACCGTCCCAGTTCTCGCCCATGGGGTGAAGTATGATGTTCTGCGGCAGCAGGACACTGTCGTTAGGCAGATTGGCCAGAATGAAGTCACGCGCCACTTCAGCACGCTTCTTTGCCAACAATTCGTTCCCCCTGGGGTTACCCTCGGGGGAGGCATAGGCATAAATGGCGATACTGTCTATCCTCGGAGATGCGGACAGAACCCTCCTGATACGTGCCATCTGCAGGGCGTTGTCCAGATAGTCTTCCTGCAGATCAATCCTGTCCTGATAATAGTACAGAGAATAACGGTCGTTGGCCAGACTGTCAGTCTCACCATAAGCATGAGAGGGAAGGCACTGAATGCACAACAAAAAAGATAATATGACTCCTAATTTCCTTAGCATAAGTCCATCAGCGCGTATACGAACACCTACCATTAGTTTCACAAAGGTACAATATTTATTTATATGGAAAATGACACATAACCATTACCCCCCCCCTAATTAACATTCATTAACTTTATATAACATTTAACTGATGTAAACTTGCCCCTTTTTAGTTAAATTGTGCAAAAAAACATGTAAGGGCACGACAGTTGGCCAAGGATATAGGGAGCACAACCGGCAAACAAAACAACGGATAAGGGCCGTCAACATGACAGCCCTGCCTTGCCCTCACGATGACGGGGGCCAATCATTACCGTTCGTTCGGCGTACCATTACCGACGGTAAGTTTTACCGTCACTGAGACTAAAAAAGGTCCACTCTCTGACAGCGTTGAACGCATGCACGGATATGCTGATGGTATCGCCTATATTATAATAAGGTATAGAGGGGACATGGATGGAACAATAGTACGTCTGCGAATATGACATGGGGTCCTGTCCCTGATTGTGGTGGATGGAAAGATGGTGGTGTGCGTGCATCCTGCCGTCTTCTCCTGCCTGGCGGACAGAGTCTATGGCATAGCCCCAATGGTGGATGCCGCCTTGTGTCTTGGCGGTGAGCTGCATGTTGATGTACTGGCCCTCCTGCCACATGCTTTCTATGTCCGTGGGGTCGTGGCGGAGGATGGCGGTACTGTCCGAGAGCGCCAGAGCGCCCGTCAGGCTGTAGATGTGAACCTGAGGACGTGAGGCTTCGGCCTCGGGAACGAAACCAACCACTGCCCTGTAGGTGGTGTCGGGACGGTACGGTTTTATGTTGGTGTTGGTTATGGAATAGCGAGTGCCGTTGTCCGTGGTCATTTCCCGGAACATGCCGTCGGCATCAGTACGGATATCGGCAAACTCGGTAACAATGTCGGGATATGGTTCGGCGCTCTCATTACATGAAACAACGAGCAATGCCGCCACAAGCAGCATTGCCCTGAATGTTATCTTTAACCCAAATCGATTTGGGTTTAATGATTCGCGTGCTGACGAAATTCGGTTCATGACTTCTTAGCCTGCTTTTTGTTGGCCACAGGATTGGCATACATGGTGAGGATACGTTCGCGCAGGAAGGGCACATCGGGATTGGGAAGCTTAATCTTGGCTATCTGTCCGTTGATATATTCCTCGAAGACCTTCTTGTCGTGCTGGCTGTACCTGTTTTTGAAGCAATTGCCACCGTGCAACTCGTCGTATGCGATGAAGTTGCCGGGATAGAGCATGTAATTGGAGTGTATGGCCTTGTCTATACGCCGGGCAATCTCCTTGAACACCTCGGTCTTGGGCATGTCCTTCAGTTCGTCTATCCACTCGTTCACGGGAGTGCCCGTGCGGAAATGTACGTGTCCCTTGTAGCCGAAGATACCAATCTTCATGTTGTCCAGGTCGTCCTGCTTGTTCTTCTTCCACGATGGGTCGTCGCGCTTCTGCTGGAACTCCTGGGCCTTGAGGTAGTCGCAGGGGTCGTACTCGTAACTGAGGGTAAGGGGTACGATGTTCAGTTCCTTCAGCCTTTCAATGATGGTGCCCTCGCCTCCGTAGGCAAGCATCTTCAGCACCGACTCCTGTGTCTGGTCGCTACTGTCCTTGGCACGTCCTTCACGTTGGGCAATCCAGATGTTCTCCTTCTTCTGAGTGATGGCATAGTGCATGTAGCGGCTCATGAGTATGCTGCTTTCCATCATCTCCTTGGCCTTCAGGCTGCGGCGCACGGTGAAGGCCTTGTTCATTCGCACGAGCGTCTTTATCCAGGGATATATGAGCAGGTTGTCGCCAATGGCTATCTCGCACGTTGTGGGGAAGCCTGCCTCGTGAAGCATCAGGTCCAGGATGGCGCTGTCCAGGACGATGTCCCTGTGGTTGGAGATGAACAGTTGGTTGCCGCGATTCGAGATTGTGCTGTGGTTGAAGGTGTAGCCGTGTGCATGTTTCTTCAGCACATAGCGCACTACGTGCTTCATGAAACGGAGTTGGAAGTCAAGCGGAGTTTTCACTCCTATGAACATCATCTTGAAGAAACCGTTGCGCAATCCCTTGGGCAGCCAAGGGGCAAAGCCCTGCATCACTTTGTTGAAGTGGCGGTCATTGAGCAACTGGTTCAGAGCCTCCTTCATCTCCCCTTCTTCGTAGGGGCGTATCTCGTCGAATTCGTGTATGTCCATGGTAAGGTGTTATGAAAGGTTAAGACCCCTCCCCAACCCTCCCACAAGGGGAGGGAGTATGATGTGCTGGAGGGTGAGGATTATATGTTTATGGTTGTCGGTTGTGACCACTCCTCTCCCAGGAGGGGATAAGGGGAGGGCCTTTTTATTTTACAGTCTTTATAGTCTATCTGCCTTCTATGATTTCGGTCATTACGTCCTTGATGTCCAACCCTGCGGCACGTATCTGCTGGGGTATGAAACTGGTGGCCGTCATGCCCGGCGTGGTGTTTATCTCCAGGAGGTTTATCTTCTCTCCCTCGGTGATGATATAGTCGATGCGTATGATACCGTAGCATCCCAGGATGTCGTATATGGCGGAAGTGAGTGTCTGCACGCGTTGCGTCAGGCGCTCGGAGATGCGGGCGGGAGTAATCTCCTCCACCTGTCCGTTGTACTTGGCATCGTAGTCAAAGAACTCGTTGGTGGTTACCACCTCGGTGATGGGCAGTACGTGGCTGGATGTACGGGTCTTGTAGCAGCCGCATGTTATCTCGGTGCCGCCCATGAAGGCCTCCACCATTACATCCTCGCCCTCCTTCAATGCCAGTTCTATGGCAGGACGCAGAGCCTCGGGAGTCTTCACCTTGGTAGTGCCGAAGGAACTTCCTCCGCGGGCGGGCTTCACAAAGCAGGGCAGTCCGATGCGGTTGATGATGTCCTGGTCGCTGACTTCGTTCTCCTGTCCTATGCGGACGATGAGGCTGTCTGCCACGCTGACGCCAAGGGAGCGCATATAGTTGTTCAGCACGAACTTGTCGAAAGTCAGTGCCTCCACCAGCACTCCGCTTGTGGAGTAGGGCATGCCTATGAGGTCGAAGTATCCCTGAAGCACGCCGTTCTCGCCCGGTGCGCCATGGATGGTGATGTAGCAGAAGTCGGGACGTACCGTCTCGCCCTTTTCGTTCCGGAAGGTGAAGTCGTTGCGGTCCACCTTGCTGCGGCTCTCGTCCGGCAGGATGGCCTCCCACAGGCCGGCCTTCAGTTCTACCTTGTATACAGTGTATCTGTCCTTGTCTATGAATGATTCTATGCCTGTGGCACTACGCATGCTCACGTCGTGCTCGGAACTGTCACCGCCACAGATGATTGCTACTGTCTTCATATTTTTATTTTAGGGTCTTTAGGGTCTTTAGGGTCATTAGAGTCCTTAGGGTCTTTAAGGTCCTTAAGGTCCTTAGGGACTTTAGGGTCGTTGTTATTGTTTTCGGAGTAATCGGAGTAATCAGAGTAATCGGAAACCGGAAACCGCTCACCGCTCACCGCTCACCGTTCACCGCTCATCCGCTCACCGTTCATCCGCTCACCGCTCTCTTCCTCCATTTCTCTATCAGCGCCAGCATGTCGGGGGAAAGGTCGCTTTGAAAATCCATCTCCTTGCCGGTTGTGGGATGCTGGAATCCCAGTGTCCGGGCATGCAGGGCCTGCCGCGGGCAGAGATCCATGCAGTTGCGGATGAATGCCTTGTAGGACGAGGTCTGCTCGCCCCGCAGGATCTGGTCGCCTCCATACCGCTCGTCGGCAAAGAGCGGATGCCCCGTGTGCTTCATGTGCGCCCTAATCTGATGGGTGCGTCCTGTCTCCAGGCGGCATTCCACCAGCGTCACGGGACCGAAACGTTCAAGCACGCGCCAGTGCGTCACGGCATGCTTGCCCGTGTCGCTTCCCTCGGGGAAAACCGCCATGCGCAGACGGTCCTTCGGGTCGCGCCCTATGTTGCCTGTTATTGTACCTTCGTCCTGTGCGAATGGTCCCCACACCAGGGCATTGTACAGGCGGCGTGTGGTATGGTAGAAGAACTGCTTGCACAGCGAAGTCTTCGCCTCGGGGGTCTTCGCCACCACCAGGAGGCCGCTTGTGTCCTTGTCTATACGGTGCACCAGGCCCACTTCGGGGTCGTTGGGATCATAGCGCGGGTCGTCCTTCAGATGCCATGCCAGTGCGTTGACCAGTGTGCCGCTGAAGTTGCCGCATCCTGGATGAACCACCAGACCGGCCGGCTTGTTGATGAGCAGTATCTGGTCGTCCTCGTACACGATATCCAGGGGTATGTCCTCGGGGATTATCTCCCAATCGCGCTTGGGGCGGTCGAACATCAGGGTTATGACGTCGCCGGCCTTCACCTTGTAGTTACTCTTCACCGGCTTTCCGTTGGCCATGATGTAACCGGCCTCGGCAGCCTTCTGTATGCGGTTGCGGCTTGTGTCGCGGAGATGGTCCATCAGGAACTTGTCCACCCGTACAGGATTCTGTCCGCTATCGGCCACCACACGGCGGTGTTCGTAGAGTTCCGTCTGTCCGTCCTCGTCACCGGTATTATCCAGGTCCTCCAGATTATCCAGGTCCTCCAAGTCCTCGAAGTACTGTTCCTCGCTTACCATTCCGTCTCGGGTTCAAATTCGTATTCCATCTCTTCCCCGTCTGCGCCGGCGAGGCTGTCCGCTGCCCATTTCTCGTCCTCGGTAAGGCTGTTGCCCACCACAAGCACTATGGGCGCTTCGGCCGGTACCTTCTCTCCGGCACGCACTTCCCTGCCACGGCATTTCACGCCGAAAACCCAGTCCTTGTCGCCCTCCACGTATTCCTTGGGACCTATCTTGAAGCCCATGGTGCGGAGTCTTATCTCTGCCTCGTACACATCGCAGTTGTCCGCTATGTCTGGCATAGTCAGAGTGGGACCGCTGGCGGAGTTTACGGTCAGGTAGACCTTGCGTCCGGCCTTCACCTCGGCACCAGCCAGTGGCTGCTGCATCAGCACAATGCCAGGCGCGAGGTTGCGGTTGTATCCAGAGTCGGACACCACGGCAATCAGTTCGTCCTGCTCAAGCATCAGGGCGGCATCGCCATAATGTATGCGTGTCACATCCGGCACCTGTATGATCTCTCCGTGACGGGTGTACACTTTGGTGCCGTACCAAAAACCGGTGATTACCAGTGCCACAAACAGGCACATGGCCAAGAGGTTGACACATACCACCGGATTGAATATCTTTTTCTTGTTCATGCGATATCTGGTTGAGTGTTGCGGTTTCCCATGCAAATTTACTAATAAGTAAGAATATCTCCAAACAAAGCACGTGAAATCCCTGTAAAAAAAGAAGAAGAAGCAGGGAAACGTCCCTACTTCTTCTCTTATGTGAAAGCAATCTCTTGCTTACTTGCCATGCTTCTCGTCAGAAACGGTCAGCTTCTTGCGACCCTTTGCGCGGCGGCTTGCCAATACACGACGACCATTGGCAGTGGTCATTCTC
>JAFVTT010000042.1 GCA_017503065.1 Bacteroidaceae bacterium
GCCGTGTCCCTACTGTTGCTGTCCAGCAAAAACTAAAAAAGCGCCTCCCCTATCGTCAGGGAAGGCGCTCTATTTATTGCAATTTAGAATTATTCGGCACTTGCTGCGGTCTCTTCAGCAGTCTCTGCTGCGGGAGCCTCAGCTACAGGAGCTTCTGCTGCCTTCTTGCCGGAGCGGCGTGTGCGCTTGGCCTTCTTGGCAGTCTTTGCCATGTTCTCGTCGAAGTCTACCAACTCGATGAAGCACATGGGTGCATTATCGCTGGCACGGTTGCCGGTCTTGATAATACGGGTATAACCACCGGGACGGTCGCCAACCTTTGCGCTGATGGTGCTGAACAGCTCGGTGATAGCCTGCTTGTCCTGCAGGTAGCTGAACACTACGCGGCGTGCATTGGTTGTGTCTTCCTTTGAGCGGGTGATCATGGGCTCTACATACTTCTTCAGAGCCTTGGCCTTAGCCACAGTCGTAGTGATTCTTTTGTGCATGATCAGAGAAACGGCCATGTTGCTCAGCATGGCTGCTCTGTGGGATGCAGTACGACTCAGGTGATTGAATTTCTTATTATGTCTCATAAGTTTTCTTAATCTTTATCTAATTTGTATCTTGAGATGTCGGTTCCAAACGACAGATTCAGACTCTCCAGCAAATCATCAAGCTCGGTGAGCGATTTCTTACCGAAGTTGCGGAACTTGAGCAGGTCGGTCTTGTTGTACTGAACAAGGTCGCCCAAGGTGTCCACGTCGGCTGCCTTCAGGCAGTTGAGGGCGCGTACGCTGAGATCCATGTCGACAAGCTTGGTCTTCAGCAACTGGCGCATGTGAAGTACTTCCTCGTCGAACTCCTCGTTGCTCTCAGCATCGCAGTTCTCCAGAGTGATCTTGTCGTCGGAGAAGAGCATGAAGTGATAGATGAGGATCTTGGCGGCTTCCTTCAAAGCGTCCTTCGGGTGAATGGAACCATCAGTTGTGATCTCCAGTATGAGCTTCTCGTAGTCAGTCTTCTGCTCTACGCGATAGTTCTCTACTGCATACTTCACGTTTCTGATAGGAGTATAAATTGAATCGATGGGTATGACATTCACGTCGGTGCAATACTCGCGGTTCTCCTCGGAGGGAACGTAGCCGCGGCCCTTGTTTATGCCAATCTCCATCTGCATCGTTGCCTTGGCATCCAGATGGCAAATAACTAAGTCAGGGTTTAACACTTCAAATCCAGTCAGATACTTGTTGAAGTCACCAGCCTTGAGTTCTGTCTTGCCCTCAACCTTGATGCTCACTTTCTCTGTCTCGAATTCATCTACTAACTGCTTGAAGCGAACCTGCTTCAAGTTAAGTATAATGTTGGTGACATCCTCCTTCACACCGGGAACGGTGGCAAACTCGTGCTCGACGCCGCGGATTGAAACTGTGTTGATGGCAAAGCCATCGAGTGAAGAAAGAAGTATGCGGCGCAAAGCATTACCTACGGTAGTACCGAAGCCACCCTCCAGAGGACGGAACTCGAACTTGCCGTACTTGTCGTCCGCCTCCAACATTAATACCTTATCAGGTTTTTGAAATGCTAATATCGCCATCCTTAATTATTATTTAGAGTACAATTCAACGATTAACTGCTCCTTGATATTCTCAGGAATATCTGCGCGCTCGGGCTTGTGAAGCAACTTGCCGGACTTGGTAGCCTCGTCCCACTCGATCCAGGGATACTTGCTGTGGTTGAAACCTGCCAGCGCATCGCCGATAACCTCGAGGTTCTTGGCACGCTCGCGAACGCCCACGATCTGACCGGGCTTTACTGCATAGCTGGCTATGCCTACCACCTTACCGTCAACGGTAATGTGCTTGTGGTTGACCAGCTGACGGGCAGCACGACGGGTGCGGGCGATACCCAGACGGTATACTACGTTGTCCAGACGGCACTCGAGGTTCTGCAGGAGAATTTCACCGGTAATGCCGCTGGTACGTGCAGCCTTCTCGAACATGTTGCGGAACTGCTTCTCCAGAACGCCGTAGGTGTACTTGGCCTTCTGCTTCTCAGCCAACATCACGCCGTACTCGGAGGTCTTGCGGCGACGGTTGTTGCCGTGCTGGCCGGGAGGGAAGTTTCTGCGTGAACGTACTTTCTCAGAGCCCAAAATGGTCTCGCCGAAACGGCGGTCAATTCTTGATTTAGGTCCAGTATATCTTGCCATAATCTTTTACTTACTTTTATTTAGGTCCTTGGTGAATTAAACTCTTCTTCTCTTGGGAGGACGGCAGCCGTTGTGAGGAAGTGGAGTAACGTCGATAATCTCGATTACCTCAATACCTGCACCGTGTACGGTACGGATAGCGGACTCGCGGCCGTTACCGGGACCCTTAACGTATGCCTTAACCTTGCGCAGACCCAAATCGTAAGCGATCTTTGCACAATCCTGTGCTGCCATCTGGGCGGCGTAAGGAGTGTTCTTCTTACTGCCACGGAAACCCATCTTGCCGGCAGAAGACCAAGAGATAACCTGACCTTCGCTGTTAGCCAAAGACACGATGATATTATTGAAGGAACTGTGAACATGCAGCTGACCGAGAGCGTCAACCTTCACATTTCTTTTCTTTGCTGCAACTGTTTTCTTTGCCATATCTCAATTATTATTTAGTAGCCTTTTTCTTGTTAGCAACGGTCTTCTTCTTACCCTTACGTGTACGAGCGTTGTTCTTGGTGCTCTGGCCACGAACGGGAAGACCATTACGATGACGAACGCCACGATAGCAACCGATATCCATCAGTCGCTTGATGTTCAGAGAAATTTCACTGCGGAGGTCGCCCTCAACCTTGTACTCGGCAGCAATCACCTCACGGATCTTACCGGCCTCGTCGTCGGTCCAGTCACAAACCTTCTTGTCCTTGTCGACACCAGCCTTCTCCAAAATCTTGGCTGAGCTACTGCGACCTATACCATAAACATAGGTCAAAGCGATTTCGCCTCTCTTGTTCTGAGGCAAATCTACACCAACAATTCTAATTGCCATATACTATTATTCTTTTTTGCAATAAATTAACCCTGACGTGTCTTGAACTTAGGGTTCTTCTTGTTAATAACATACAAACGACCCTTGCGACGGACAATCTTGCAATCAGGGGTACGTTTCTTCAATGAAGCTCTTGTTTTCATATTTAATGTCTATTATTTGTATCTGAATACGATGCGACCCTTCGTCAAGTCGTATGGACTCATCTCCACCTTGACCTTATCACCGGGAAGGATCTTGATGTAGTGCATTCTCATCTTGCCACTGATGGTGCATAGTATCTGCGCTCCGATTTTGTCAAGTTCAACGCGGAAATTGGCATTGGAGAGAGCCTCCACAACTACACCATCCTGTTCTATAACTGCCTGCTTTGCCATTATTACCTTACAGCTCTGTTGTTAATATTGATTCTCTATCTTTTCTATCTCCTCAAACGTAGAGAGGATTTCTGGTTTACCATGATGTATCGCGATCGTGTGCTCGTAGTGAGCCGCCCAACCGCCATCGCGGGTCTTTATGGTCCACTTGTCCGGCATCATCCAGATTTCACGGCTGCCCTGAACTATCATCGGCTCGATGGCTATGCACAAGCCGTTCTTCAGCTGCTTGCCGTTGCCCGGACGCCCGTAGTTGGGAACCTGCGGATCCTCGTGCATCTCCTTTCCTATGCCATGACCGACGAACTCCCTTATAACTCCGAAACCTTGCTCCTCGCAATGCCTCTGCACGGCGTGACCGATGTCACCGATTCTCTTACCGGCATATGCGGCCTCTATACCCTTGTATAAGGACTCCTTGGTGGTACGAAGGAGGCGGTTCACCTCCTCGCTGACCTCTCCGACACGGAATGTGTAACAGGAATCTCCGTTAAACCCGTTCAAGAGCGCTCCGCAATCCACGGAAACGATGTCACCCTCCTTGAGAGGCTCGTCATTCGGTATACCGTGCACCACCTGGTCATTGACCGAAGTGCAGAGACTTGCCGGGAAATCCCCGCCGTAGGGGTTGGGGAAACCCAGGAAGGTCGGTATCGCTCCATGGTCGCGTATAAACTCTTCTGCTGCCTTGTCCAACTGCTTGGTGGTAACACCCGGCTTTATAAGCCTGCCGACCTCTGTCAGCGTCTGTGATACCAGTCGGTTGGCAGCACGCATCAAATCAATCTCATCCTCAGTCTTTAGAAATACCATCTTAGAGAAATCCCTAAAATTACTGAGCCATTCCGTTGCGGCCGTGGATGCGGCCACTGCTCAACAGACCGTCATAGTGTCTCATCAACAAGTGACTTTCAATCTGCTGCAATGTATCGAGAACCACACCTACCAGAATCAGCAAGCTTGTACCTCCGAAGAACTGTGCAAATTCCTGTGACACATTGAGAAGGCCGGCAAAAGCGGGCATACATGCAATGAGTGCAAGGAAAATAGAACCGGGAAATACCAAACGTGACATTATCTGATCAAGGTATTCTGCTGTATCATGACCGGGACGAACACCGGGGATGAAACCATTGTTGCGCTTCATGTCCTCTGCCATCTGAACAGGATTCATAGTGATGGCGGTATAGAAATATGTGAATGCTATAATCAAGGCAGCAAACACAATGTTATACCACACACTGGTATGATCGCTGAGGGCAATCAATGCCGCAGAGGGATTCTCACCTCCGCTTATCATCTGCAACAGGGTTACAGGGATGAACATGATAGCCTGGGCAAAGATAATGGGCATTACATTGGCAGCGAATATCTTGAGAGGAATGTACTGACGTGAGCCTCCTACCTGCTGACCTGCATACATTCGCTTGGCGTACTGTACAGGCACCTTGCGTGTACCCTGAACCAACAGAATGGCAGCACAGATAACGAGCATGAGAATAACCAACTCTACGGCGAACATGATCAGACCGCCACCGCTAAGGTTATTCAGACGTGCCACAAGTTCCTGACCGAATGCCTGGGGAAGACGGGCGATAATACCGAGCATGATAATCAGTGAAACACCGTTACCGATACCCTTGTCGGTAATACGCTCACCCAACCAAAGGATGAACATGCTGCCTGCTGCAAGAATGATGGTACTGGAGATAATGAAGAATGTCCAGTCCAACTCGGGATTCAAGGCACCGGCAGCCTGCATACGGAGGTTAATCAGATAAGAGGGAGCCTGGAACAGCAGAATGATGATTGTCAGCCAACGGGTGTACTGATTCATCTTTCTGCGTCCACTCTCACCCTCACGCTGCATCTTCTGGAAATGAGGTACAACGAAGGCAAACAGTTGAATTACGATTGAAGCCGAGATGTATGGCATTATTCCCAATGCAAAGACAGATGCATTTGAGAAAGCACCACCAGAGAACATGTTCAACAGAGACATCAGACCGGTGTTTGTCTGCTCGTGCAACTGGGCCAATGCGTTAGGATTGATACCGGGAAGCACGACAAACGAACCGAAACGATATACTGCTGCCAGAGCCAAGGTCCACAAGATACGGGTTCTCAGGTCCTCAACGCTCCAAATGTTCTTTATGGTTTCAATAAACTTTTTCATACTGTTTACAGTTTAGTAGCAGTACCACCGGCAGCTACGATAGCAGCCTCGGCAGACTTAGAGAAGGCATTTGCAGTAACCTCAACCTTAGCGCTCAAAGTGCCGTTGCCGAGAACCTTAACAAGCTGGCCTGCCTTGGCAAAACCTGCAGCAACGATCTCGGCAACACCGATTGTGGTGATGCCCTTCTCGGCCATTGTCTGCAGAGAGCTCAGATTTACTGCCTGATACTCTACATGATTGATATTCTTGAAGCCGAACTTAGGCAGACGACGCTGCAAAGGCATCTGACCACCCTCGAAACCGATCTTCTTCTTGTAACCGGAACGAGCCTTGGCACCCTTGTGACCACGGGTAGAAGTACCACCCAAACCACTGCCGGGACCGCGACCAATTCGACGCTCGCTGTGAGTAGAGCCTGCAGCGGGCTTCAATGTATTTAACTTCATAACGTTTTCAGTTTTTTAATTGAATAAAACTTGAATTAGTCAATAACCTTCACCAAGTGATGAACAGTCTGAATCAAGCCGCGTGTGCAGGCATTGTCCTCCAACTCGACAATCTGATTCAACTTCTTCAGGCCCATAGTATCCAGGGTTGCCTTCTGGCGCTTAGGAGCATGGATACGGCTCTTGACTTGCTGTACTTTAATAGTTGCCATAATACGTTTCTCCTTTACTAAGTTTAACCACGGAATACTTTCTCCATACTGATACCACGGCTCTGGGCCACCTGACGGGCGTCACGCATGCTTGCAAGAGCAGCGATAGTGGCCTTTACCAGGTTGTGGGGGTTAGAAGAACCCTTTGACTTGGCCAGACAGTCAGTAACGCCTACGCTCTCCAACACGGCACGCATAGCACCACCGGCAACAACACCGGTACCATGGCTTGCAGGCATGATGAGAACATCAGCACCGCCGAACTTTGCAGCAGCCTCGTGAGGTACGGTACCCTTCAGTACGGGAACCTGAACGAGATTCTTCTTGGCAGCCTCTACACCCTTGGCAATGGCAGCAGTTACTTCACCGGCCTTACCCAGACCCCAGCCGATAACGCCGTTCTCGTTACCTACCACGACGATTGCGCTGAAAGTGAAAGTACGACCACCCTTGGTAACCTTAGTAACGCGGTTGATAGCAACCAAACGGTCCTTCAAATCCTCGCTATTGATATTTATGTTCTTAATTGCCATAATCGTTATTAGAATTTAAGTCCTCCGTTACGTGCAGCGTCAGCCACTTCCTTAACTCTACCATGGTACAGATAGCCATTACGGTCGAACACAACTGCTGTGATACCGGCCTCGAGAGCCTTCTTGGCAATCAGCTCGCCAACCTTGGCAGCCTGCTCCTTCTTGGGGCAAGCCTCCATGCCGAGGCTGTTGGCGCTTACCAGAGTGGTACCTGTCAGGTCGTTGATAATCTGTACATAAATCTGCTTGTTGCTGCGGAAAACGCTCATACGAGGACGTGCGGCAGTACCAGAGATCTTGTTACGAACTCTATATTTGATCTTAATTCGTCTTTCTAATTTTGTTGTCATAATCTTACAGTTTTAAAGATTTACTTTGCACCTGCTGACTTACCAGACTTTCTGCGTACGACCTCACCAGCAAAGAGGACACCCTTGCCCTTGTAAGGTTCGGGCTTACGGAAAGAACGAATTTTTGCACATACCTGACCCAGCAACTGCTTGTCGCAAGACTCCAGGATAATCAGAGGATTCTGGTTTCTCTCAGACTTGGTCTCAACCTTGATCTCAGAAGGCAACTGAATGAAGATGCTGTGGGTGAAACCCAGAGACAACTCTATCAGGTTACCCTGATTGCTTACACGGAAACCAACACCTACGAGTTCAAGAGTCTTCTTGTAACCTTCGCTTACACCGACAACCATGTTGTTTACCAGTGAACGGTACAGGCCATGGTAAGCATGCTTCTGCTTTGCGTCGATATCGGCAGCCTCGTCAATCTCGAATGTAATTTCTGATCCAGAAATATTCACCAGGATAGAGGGATTGATAGCCTGGCTCATCTCTCCCTTGGGACCCTTAACGCTTACAACGTTGTCGTTGTAGCTGACGGTAACACCTGCGGGGATAGTAATGGGCAATTTACCTATTCTTGACATTGCTAAATCCTCCTATTAATATACGTAACAAAGAACCTCGCCACCGATCTTCAGCTCGGCAGCCTCCTTGTTAGTCATTACACCCTTGGATGTGGATATGATAGCAATACCCAGTCCGTTAATAACACGAGGCATATCCTTGTAACCGGTGTACTTACGCATACCGGGAGTTGATATACGAATCAACTTCTTGATAGCGTTCTGACGAGTCTGCTCGTCATACTTCAAGGCTACCTTGATTGTACCCTGAGGGCCATCCTCGATGAACTTGTAGTTCAGAATGTAACCCTTCTCGAAGAGAATCTTGGTGATTTCCTTCTTCAAATTTGACGCAGGGCATTCAACCACACGGTGCTTTGCCTGGATTGCATTACGCAAGCGCGTCAAATAATCTGCAATTGGATCTGTCATTTTTTTAAAAGGTTTTAATTAATCGGGACTATCCCGACAATATTAAAAGATAACTATATGATTTCTTGACGTGCCCCCGGAAGGGCCCGTCAAGAATTGCTTACCAGCTTGCCTTCTTTACGCCGGGAATCAAACCTGCAGAAGCCATCTCTCGGAACTGTATACGGCTGATGCCGAACATACGGATGTATCCCTTGGGACGACCTGTAATCTTGCAACGATTGTGCAGGCGGATAGGATTAGCGTTGCGAGGAATTGCCTGGAGCTTCTGAGCTGCCTCGAAAGCATCAACGGGATCTGTGTTGGGATTGTTGATAATCTTCTTGAGAGCGGCACGCTTCTCAGCATACTTAGCTACCATCTTTGCGCGCTTTACCTCGCGAGCCTTCATTGATTCTTTTGCCATAACTCTGTGTTAGTTTTTAGCGTTCTTAAAGGGAAGACCGAACTCCTTGAGCAGGGCGTAACCCTCTTCGTCGGTCTTGGCTGTGGTTACAAAAGTAATGTTCATACCCAGGATGCGGTCGATTGCGTCGATGTTGATCTCAGGGAAGATGATCTGCTCCTGAATACCGAGGGTATAGTTACCACGACCATCAAACTTGCTTTCGATACCCTTGAAGTCACGGATACGGGGCAAAGCCACGCGAACCAACTTCTCGAGGAACTCATACATGCGCTCACGACGCAGAGTTACCATAACACCGATGGGCATCTTCTTACGCAACTTAAACTGAGCAACGTCCTTCTTAGAGAAGGTTGCAACTGCCTTCTGACCGGTGATTTCGGTGATTTCCTTGATGGCAACCTCGATAATCTTCTTATCGGCAGTAGCCATACCCAAACCCTGGTTGATGACAATCTTCTTCAGAACGGGGATCTGCATTGAAGAGTCATAGTTGAACTGCTTCATCAATGCAGGAGCGATACGCTCTGCGTATTCTTTCTTAAGGCTTGCAGTATTTGCCATTTTAGATTTCCTCTCCACTCTTTTTAGCGAAACGGACCAACTTGCCGTCTGCGTTCAGTTTTCTACCAATGCGAGTAGCCTTGCCTGTCTTGGGGTCAACGGGGTTCAGGTTAGAGATGTGGATAGGAGCCTCGATCTCGATGATGCCACCCTGGGGGTACTTGGCACTGGGCTTCTGACTCTTCTTAACCTTATTTACACCCTCGACAATGGCACGCTGCTCCTTAACGAACACCTTCAACACCTTACCGCTCTGACCCTTGCTTTCGCCAGAGTTAACGATTACGGTATCGCCTTTCTTAATGTGTAACTTACTCATTGTTCTTCTTTCGTCTTTGAATATTAAAGAACCTCAGGTGCCAGAGACACGACCTTCATGTTTGCGGCACGAAGCTCACGGGCAACAGGACCGAAGATACGACTGCCACGCAAGTCGCCTGCATTGTTCAGCAGTACACATGCGTTGTCATCGAAGCGGATATATGAACCATCAGCACGACGAACTTCCTTCTTAGTACGTACAATCAGGGCCTTTGATACTGCACCTTTCTTAACATCACTGGTGGGGATTGCGCTCTGGATAGCAACGACAATCACATCACCTACAGAAGCGTAGCGGCGACGGGTACCACCGAGGACGCGGATACACTTTGCCTCCTTGGCACCGCTGTTGTCTGCTACTACTAATCTAGATTCTGCCTGTATCATTTTTACTTAGCTCTTTCTACGATTTCTACTACTCTCCATCTCTTGGTCTTGCTCAGAGGACGAGTTTCCATAATCAGAACGGTGTCACCCTTGTGGCAATCGTTCTTCTCGTCATGTGCATGGTACTTCTTCGTCTTCGCAACGAACTTACCATAAATAGGGTGCTTCTCCTTGAACTTGGCAGCAACCACGATGGTCTTGTCCATCTTGTCGCTTACCACGACACCCATACGAGTTTTTCTTAAATTTCTTGCTTCCATATCTTGAAGTACCTATTTACTTGTTTGACTCTTTCTGGCGGAGCACCGTCTTCATGCGGGCGATGTTACGACGAGCGGCCTTAATCTGAGAGTTGTTTTCCAGAGGAGCAACGGCATGATTCAACTTCATCTGATCATAGTTGGCAACCTCTACGGCGATGCGCTCTGCAAGTTCAGAAGCGCTCATCGCATTAATTTCTGCAATCTTCATTATTATGCGTTTTTGTCGTAATCACGTCTAACAATAAACTTGGTGGTCACGGGCAACTTCTGAGCTGCAAGACGAAGAGCCTCCTTCGCGATTTCGTAACTTACACCTTCAATCTCGAAAATTATACGTCCGGGGGTAATGGGGAACACATATCCTACGGGGTCACCCTTACCCTTACCCATACGTACGTCAGCGGGCTTCTTGGTGATGGGCTTGTCAGGGAAGATACGAATCCAGCTCTGACCCTCACGCTGCATGTAACGTGTCATTGCCACACGAGCTGCCTCGATCTGGCGTGCTGTAATCCAACGTGTTTCCAATGACTTGATACCAAAGCTACCGAATGCCAACTGATTGCCACGCATTGCATTACCCTTGCGGTGATTCTTTTGTGGCCTTCTGTATTTAGTTCTTTTTGGTTGTAACATTTTAATTCAGTTTTTAACGGTTGTTGTTCTTCTTGCGACGGAAGTTCTTGCCACCGCCGTTGCCACCGAAACCACGACCCTGCTCCTTAGCCTGAGTGAAGTTGGGAGCCAAGTCCTTCTTGCCATATACCTCTCCGCGGCAGATCCATACCTTGATGCCGAGCAGACCAACCTTGGTCAGGGCCTCTGTATGGCAGTAGTCGATGTCGGCACGCAGAGTGTGCAGGGGAGTACGGCCTTCCTTGAACATCTCGGAACGTGCGATTTCAGCACCGTTCAGACGACCGCTGATGAGAACCTTGATACCCTCGGCACCGGCACGCATTGAATTTGCGATAGCCATCTTGATGGCGCGACGGTAAGCGATCTTACCTTCAACCTGACGTGCAATGTTGTTTGCTACGATAGTTGCGTCCAACTCGGGCTTCTTAACCTCGAAGATGTTGATCTGGATGTCCTTGTCGGTTACCTTCTTCAACTCTTCCTTGAGCTTGTCAACCTTTTCACCACCCTTGCCAATGATCAATCCTGGACGGGCTGTGCACACGGTGATGGTCACCATCTTCAGTGTGCGTTCGATGACAATGCGTGAAATGCTGGCGTCACCAAGACGGGCATTCAGATACTTACGGATCTTGCTGTCCTCGAGGATAGTGTCGCCGTAGTTCTTGCCACCAAACCAATTTGAATCCCAACCGCGGACAATGCCGAGACGGTTGCTTATAGGATTAACTTTCTGTCCCATGTTTCTTTTCTAATTAATCATTCTTAGTGTCAACGAACAAGGTGATGTGGTTAGAACGCTTGCGGATTCTGTAACCACGACCCTGAGGAGCAGGTCTCATACGCTTGAGGGTAGCACCCTCGTTCACAAAAATCTTAGAGATATACAGTTCTCCGTCCTCTGCCTTGCGATCGTTTTTCTGTTCCCAGTTAGCGATGGCAGAACGGAGGAGCTTCTCCACGTCTGCGCTGGCAGCCTTGGCACAGAACTTCAATGTACCCAGGGCTCTGTTCACCTCCATTCCGCGAACCAGATCAACAACGTATCTCATCTTGCGGGGAGAAGAAGGAACGTTCTGCAACTTGGCAAAACTCTGGGCCTTGCGTGCTTCCTTTCTTGCGTCAGCAGCTAATCTTTTTCTTTTTCCCATTATATTATTCTTATTTTATCCAGTTGTTGGTTCCGTTTACTTCTTCTTCTTGTCACCATGGCCGCCGAACTTGCGGGTGGGAGCGAACTCGCCCAGCTTGTGACCTACCATGTTCTCGGTAATGTAAACGGGAATGAATTTGTTTCCGTTATGCACGGCTACTGTATGTCCTACGAAATCAGGAGAGATCATAGAAGCACGAGCCCAGGTCTTGACTACGTTCTTCTTGCCGCTTTCATTCATGGCAAGAACCTTCTTCTCAAGATTAACTTCGATATAGGGACCTTTCTTTAATGAACGACTCATAATATTACGCTGTTAACTTCCGTTGATTACTTCTTGTTGGCTCTCTCGATGATATACTTGTTGGACTGCTTCTTGGGTGCGCGTGTCTTCTTACCCTTAGCATACAGACCAGTGCGTGAACGGGGATGGCCACCTGACTGACGACCTTCACCACCACCCATGGGATGGTCATGGGGATTCATGACAACGCCACGGTTGTGAGGACGACGGCCCAACCAACGGCTGCGACCTGCCTTACCAGAGCTTTCCAGAGCGTGGTCGCTGTTACCTACGCTACCTACAGTAGCCTTACATGCGCTCAGAATCTGACGAGTCTCGCCAGAGGGCAACTTGATCACGCAGTAACGTCCCTCACGAGAGGTCAGCTGTGCGAAGTTACCTGCGGAACGAACCAGCATACCGCCCTGACCGGGACGCAGCTCAATGTTGTGAACCACGGTACCTACGGGGATATTCTGCAGGGGGAGTGCGTTACCTACCTCGGGAGCAGCGTCTGCACCGCTCATTACGGTAGCACCTACCTTCAGTCCGTTGGGAGCAATGATATAGCGCTTTTCACCATCAGCATAGTAAAGAAGTGCGATACGAGCAGAACGGTTGGGATCATACTCGATTGTCTTTACGACTGCTGGAACACCATCTTTCTCACGCTTGAAGTCGATGAAACGATACTTCTGCTTGTGGCCACCGCCAATATAGCGGACAGTCATCTTACCGGTCACGTTACGACCGCCGGTAGACTTCTTACCACATACGAGAGACTTCTCAGGTACTGATGCAGTAATCTCTTCGAAAGTACCTATAATCTTATGTCTTTGGCCCGGTGTTGTGGGCTTAAATTTACGTACTGCCATCTCTTAATTAAATATTGCTATAGAAATCAATTACATCGCCCTCCTTCAGAGTAACGATTGCCTTCTTGAAGGCGTTTGTACGACCCTTCAGCAGACCTGCCTTGGTGTAACGAGTCTTATTCTTACCTGCGTACACGCATGTATTAACATCGGTAACGGTTACGTTGTAACGAGACTCGATCTCCTTCTTCAGCTCGATCTTGTTTGCCTCAGGACGTACCACGAAGCCATACTTATTCTGCTTCTCTGTAATACCAGTCATCTTCTCAGTGACCAGAGGTTTGATAATGTATGTCATAGTTCTTGTACGTCTTTATTACTTAGTGAGGTTACCTTCGATAACAGCCAGAGCGCTTTCTGCCACAACCATAACGTCTGCATTCAGAACCTGATAGGTATTCAGGGCAGCAGCGGGCATGGTTGCAACACGCTGGAGATTACGAGCAGACAAATATACGCCTTTATCAGAAGCGGGAGTAACTACGAGAGTCTTCTTGCCTGCGATATTAAGATTATTTAACACCTCCAGCATAGACTTTGTCTTGGGAGCCTCGAATGTGAAGTCCTCAACAACTACGATTGCGTTCTCCTGAGCCTTGTATGCGAGAGCGCTACGACGTGCCAACTGGCGAACCTTCTGGTTCAGCTTGAAACCATAGTCGCGGGGCTGGGGGCCGAATACACGGGCACCGCCTACGAGTACGGGGCTGTTGATATCACCACGGCGAGCACCGCCACCGCCCTTCTGGCGACCGAGCTTGCGGGTTGAACCGCTCATTTCACTTCTCTCCTTGGTCTTGGCTGTACCCTGGCGCTTGTTGGCCATAATCAGCTTGACGTCCAGATAGATTGCGTGATCGTTGGGCTCTATAGCATAGATAGCATCATTGAGTACTACCTTGCGGCCAGTATCCTGACCTTTGATATTCAATACACTTGCTTCCATCTTACTTTACTATGCTAACGATTGAACCTTTGTATCCGGGAACACTACCCTTGATGAGAAGAAGGTTGTGCTCGGGAATAACCTTTAACACCTGCAGGTTGTGAGTGGTAACACGTTCGTTACCCATCTGACCACCCATGCGCATGCCCTTGAACACCTTTGCGGGGTAAGAACAAGCACCGATAGAACCGGGCTTACGCAGACGGTCGTCCTGACCGTGTGTAGACTGACCTACACCACCGAAACCATGACGCTTCACAACGCCCTGGAAACCCTTACCCTTGGATGTACCCACTACATCAACAAAGGAGCAGTCTGAGAAGAGCTCTACGGTAATTGAATCACCGAGGTTCAGCTCACCCTCAAAGTCTGTGAACTCAGCCAAGTGGCGCTTGGGGGTGGTACCAGCCTTCTTGAAGTGACCGGCCAAGGGAGCAGATGTATTCTTCTCCTTTGCCTCTTCGTAACCGAGCTGAACAGCTGCGTAGCCGTCCTTCTCAACGGTCTTAATCTGAGTAACCACGCAAGGACCAACTTCGATAACAGTGCACGGTACATTCTTACCGTCGGCACTGAAAACGGATGTCATTCCGATTTTCTTTCCTAATAATCCTGGCATTTCAGTTTAATTAAAAAATTTGTTGTTAATTTGTTTATTCTTTCTCATTCTCATTCCCTTTCGCGAAGCCTACCTGTAGGCACACAAAAAGAGAACCGCCACCATAGGCGTTCTTTCCTGGAAAGTCTGATAACCCGCAGGTCAGCGCATTCTTTTCCTTTTCGAGTGCAAAGTTACGTATTTTTGCTTTAATACACAAGAGTTTATACGAAATATTGCACTGAATATGGCGAAAAAGGGCGTTTTAACACCCAAAAGGGCACGAAAAAGCCCTCATGATGTTCTCACGAGGGCCTTTTATGTTGTCAAACATGCTTGCAGAGGGGTATTACACCTTGATCTCTACCTCTACACCGCTGGGCAACTCCAGCTTCATCAGAGCGTCGACGGTCTTCTCGTTGCTTGAGTAGATGTCGATCAGGCGCTTGTATGCGCACAACTGGAACTGCTCACGGCTCTTCTTGTTTACGAAGGTTGAGCGGTTTACGGTGAAGATACGCTTGTGAGTGGGCAGGGGTATAGGACCAGATACAACGGCACCTGTTACCTTAACGGTCTTAACGATCTTCTCTGCACTCTTGTCTACGAGCATGTGGTCGTAGCTCTTCAGCTTAATACGAATTTTCTGACTCATTACTTTTATTTCTTTATTATTATTAATAAGGTAGGAACAACCATTAAGAGTCGTTTGCTAACAGTTGCTCCTTGCCTTAACTTTGTTTGCTTATAGGGCTATCTCGCCAGCAGGATTAGAGCAGGTCGGCACGACCCTTCATCTCCTCGAGTACGGCCTTGGCAACACCGGTGCTCACGGGAGCATGGTGGTCATAGGTCATAGAGCTGGTAGCGCGACCAGAGGTGATGGTACGCAGAGCGGTTACATAACCGAACATCTCTGCCAGGGGTACCATAGCCTTCACCAGACGTGCACCGGTACGGGTTGTGTCCATACCCTCTACCTGGCCACGACGCTTGTTCAAGTCACCGATAACGTCACCCATGTTCTCCTCGGGAGTAACTACCTCGAGCTTCATGATGGGCTCCATCAGTACGGGCTTGGCCTTGGCGCAGCATGCCTTGTAAGCCATCTGGGCAGCGATTTCGAATGACAGCTGGTCAGAGTCAACGGGGTGGAATGAACCGTCCACGAGCTCTACCTTCAGACTGTCCATGGGGAAGCCGCCGAGCACACCATTCTTCATGGCTGCATCGAAGCCCTTCTGTACGCTGGGGATGAACTCCTTGGGAATGTTACCACCGGTAACGCTGTTGACGAACTGCAGGGGAGTCTCGTTGTAATCCTCGTCGCGGGGACCAACGTTGACGATAATGTCGGCGAACTTACCGCGACCACCAGACTGCTTCTTGTAAACCTCACGGTGGTTAACGGTAGCGGTGATAGCCTCCTTGTAGTTAACCTGGGGCTTACCCTGGTTACACTCTACCTTGAACTCGCGCTTCAGACGGTCGATGATGATATCCAAGTGCAACTCACCCATACCGGAGATAACGGTCTGGCCGCTCTGCTCGTCGGTCTTCACGGTGAAAGTGGGATCCTCCTCAGCCAACTTCTGCAAACCGATGCTCAGCTTGTCCAGGTCCTTCTGGGTCTTGGGCTCTACGGCGATACCGATAACGGGATCGGGGAAGTCCATAGACTCCAGAACGATGGGTGCGCCTTCCTCGGCAAGAGTATCACCAGTGTGGATATCCTTGAAACCTACACCAGCGCCTATATCACCAGCAGCGATGCATTCTACGGGATTCTGGCTGTTTGAGTGCATCTGGAACAGACGGCTCACGCGCTCCTTCTTGCCAGAGCGTACGTTGTAGATGTATGAACCGGCCTCAATCTTACCAGAGTAAACACGGAAGAAGGTCAGACGACCTACGTATGGATCGGTAGCGATCTTGAACGCCAGAGCGGCGGTCTTCTCGTCCTCGCTGGGCTTGCGTGACTCCTCCTCGCCGGTCTCGGGGTTGGTACCCACGATGCTGGGAGTATCCAGGGGAGAGGGAAGGAACATGCAGACATAGTCGAGCAGGGTCTGTACACCCTTGTTCTTGAATGAAGAACCGCAGGTCATGGGAACGATGTCCAGGTTCAGAGTACCCTTACGGATAGCGGCTACGATCTCCTCCTCGCTCAGGCTTTCGGGATCCTCGAAGTACTTCTCCATCAGAGTGTCGTCCTGCTCAGCAGCCAGCTCGATCATCTTGCCGCGCCACTCCTCGCACTCAGCGAGCATGTCGGCAGGAATATCCTCGAGGCTGTACTCAGCGCCCATGGTCTCGTCGTGCCACAAAATAGCCTTCATCTTGATGAGGTCAACGATACCCTTGAAAGTCTCCTCTGCGCCGATAGGCAGAGCCACTACGCAAGGAGTAGCACCCAGAACCTCCTTCATCTGGCGCACAACCTCGTAGAAGTCGGCACCTGAACGGTCCATCTTGTTTACATAACCGATACGGGGAACGTTGTACTTGTCAGCCTGGCGCCATACGGTCTCAGACTGAGGCTCAACGCCACCTACTGCACAGTATGTTGCAACGGCACCGTCCAATACACGGAGAGAACGCTCTACCTCAGCGGTGAAGTCCACGTGTCCCGGAGTGTCAATCAGGTTGAACTTGTACTTGTTGCCCTTGCAGGTCCAGTAAGCAGTAGTAGCAGCAGAGGTGATGGTAATACCACGCTCCTGCTCCTGAGCCATCCAGTCCATGGTGGCAGAACCGTCATGGGTCTCACCGATCTTGTGTGTCTTACCGGTGTAGAAGAGGATACGCTCACTGGTAGTTGTCTTACCGGCATCGATGTGGGCCATGATACCGAAATTACGAGTCAAATGCAGATCTTGCTTTGCCATTGTGTCGTAAACTGTTTAAGTGATGGATTTATTTTAGAAACGGAAGTGAGCGAATGCACGGTTAGCCTCGGCCATACGGTGCATGTCCTCCTTACGCTTGAAGGCACCGCCCTGCTCGTTGTAAGCGTCCTGAATCTCGGCAGCCAGCTTGTCGGCCATGGTCTTGCCGCCACGCTTGCGGGCGTACAGGATCATATTCTTCATGCTCACGCTCTCCTTACGGTCGGGACGGATTTCTGTGGGCACCTGGAAGGTAGCACCACCGATACGGCGGCTCTTCACCTCCACCTGGGGAGTAATCTTGTCCAGAGCCTCCTTCCAGATCTGCAGTGCGGGCTTCTCCTCGCTCTGCATCTTGGTGGCTACGATCTCGAGGGCGTTGTAGAAGATATCGTATGAAATGCTCTTCTTGCCATCGTACATCAGGTGATTAACGAACTTTGAAACCTTCACATCGCCGAACTTGGGATCGGGAAGGATAACTCTCTTCTTTGGTTTAGCTTTACGCATTTTCTTCTTCTTGTTTTGTGTTCAGGTTTGCATCTTGTACTTCTTCTTCAACTCCTGCCGCTGCAGGGTTTACTCAGGACACTGTCTGCAACACCAAAACGGTTGTTCTTTAATTACTTGGACTCCGCGGAACCGTTGTTCTGCCGGAGATTACTTCTTAGCAGCCTTGGGGCGCTTTGCACCGTACTTTGAACGACGCTGTGTGCGGTTTGCAACACCTGCGGTATCCAAAGTACCACGCACAACGTGATAACGTACACCGGGCAGGTCCTTCACACGACCACCGCGAACGAGAACGATACTGTGCTCCTGCAGGTTGTGACCCTCACCGGGAATGTAGCAGTTTACCTCCTTAGAGTTTGTCAGACGCACACGAGCTACCTTACGCATAGCTGAGTTAGGCTTCTTAGGTGTGGTAGTGTAAACACGAACGCAGACACCACGACGCTGAGGACAGCTGTCCAGAGCGGGGCTCTTGCTCTTGTCTACCATCACCGCACGGCCTTTTCTTACCAATTGTTGAATTGTAGGCATTTTGTTTAATTTTTTATTTGTTATATATATTAATTATGTATATACGATTAAGGAGGGGCACAGTATGCCCATTCGGGTTGCAAAGGTACAACAAAATTCCGAAAAACTGCGCATTCTCAGCAAAATAATTGCTTTAAGGCATATTTTTAGTCATTTTTCTTAACTAAATTTAACACGCAAACCCTCATCCCACTAACGGCACACAAAGAGGAAATCCCCCTCACCGACCCGACAACAAGGCTGTACCCTCACGAGAGTGCCGGCACCATAATTTGCCAATGACACGATAACGCCACGGGCAAGGGAGAGTCCTCATAGTAGGAGGACTGCAGTACTCTTATTAGGAGGACTGGAGTACTTATAGTAAGAGGACTGACCGACCTGTCCCTCCGATCTATGAGGATATATCGTGTATGACCGTTTCTTTGGCATGTGGCTCAGAGAGCGTGTAGAGGGCCTTTTCTAAAGAAAACGACTCACAAAACGCGTTTTGTGAGTCGATTTTCTTGAATTGTGAGTCGATGAATCGGATTTTTTTGCATCTTTGCGGCGTGAATTATTATTTGTTCGCTAACTTGACAAATCAATATCTAAACAAAACGATTATGAATAAACGTATTAAATTGTTAGACACGCTATTGACATTGGCCATCATGGTCATGATGGCGCTGGTTTCCGTCTCTTGTTCTAAAGACAGCGATAGTCCTGAACCCGATTTGAAACCGGGCGATGTGGTAACCGACTTTAAGAAGGTGACGCAGTATGGTAACTCTAGGCAGTTCCAGACAGACCTTGACGCCTTAGTCACGTATGCCTTTGATATTCGTGCTGTGCGTTGGGCATACTATAAATTGGCCTCAAAGGGCGGTGAAGAGCCCTTCTCAGCGACTCCAAACGACATTGAAAACAATAAAAAGTGCATATCCAGTACTGAAGAGCTTTACAATATGATTGACCAGATTGTTGAAAGGGCTGACCAGTATGAGGAGGCTTTGCAACGTCTGGAAGACTCGGATGTACTGACCCGTCCTACCGCTGCCACACGTGGTTACCTGAGTGATGCATGGGACTTCATGACGAGTTGTAAGAAAACGCAGACAATGGGCCGTAAGTCAGTCGTCACTATCATGCGTGAATTGGGTTGGACCTCTGATGCCAGGAAATTGAAAGAAATCTACGATGGGCTGCCATCCAATTTGAAGCGTGGTTATAGCAATTCCAGCGACTTCTGGCAAGCCTTCAGTAAGGGTACTCTCGACAGCCGTGCTAACCAGATATTCGTCAATGTCTACAACTATGCCGATCCGGAATTTGGTGATAAGGCACGCGATCTGGGCATTACCCCAGGCAAGAACATCACTGTGGCTGGTGCAGAACTTATCGAAAAGGGTGCTGCTCTTGTCATCGATGCCAGTCCGCTGAGCGACCAACTGGGTTATGGTAAGGATCTTTTCGGAGCTGCGCAGGCTACAGAGAATCTGGTCAGGAAGGGCGAGGTGGAAGAATTCATGCAGAATGTCGTCAGCAATCTCATCAACTATGGTCGCGATGCAGGAAAACTAGTCGATAAGATGCGAGGGTTTGATATTATCTACTGGGATGCTGGCGATCAGTTTTGGGATAACTTTGGAAAGGATGCCTATACAGTCTTTCTCAACGACATTGTTTTCGGCCAGAAGGAAGAGGATCTTGGCGAGTTGATACCCAATATAGTGCGTGCCCATGACAAGAATGGCAAGGAGATTAATATTCTGGTAATGGTCGATACGAAAAGCGGGAAGACCATTATCGGTTATGCGTTCGACGAGAACGGCAATATCATTGCTAACCCTGAATATCCAGGAACGAAGCAAATCACTGTTGTGAACAAGAATACTGGTAAGCGTGTGACCAAAACAGTCACTGTCCCTAAAGACAAAGAGACTGATGTTGAGGTCGACCTGGCGTTTGACGAGGAACAATTGGATGAGAATCCTAAGGACGGCTATATCGAAATGCGTCCGAAGTCAATAGGCGATGAGGGCACAGGTGGCAGTTACAAGGCGTTGATTGTCACAAATTACCTCTATTACACTTGTAAAACAGACGATGACTGGGTATCAGCCAGCATTGCTAGCGACATGAACTATCTTTATGTGAAGTTGGCAAAAAATGAAACAGGACAGGAAAGAAAGGGAAAAGTAGTCGTTTCTGCTACAGACTCAAAAGGTAAAGTGCTTAAGTCTACCGTGCTTAGTGTTGTACAGGCCCTCCCAGAACCTACCGAATATTGGGTGAGTGCTACTCCTTCTTCGCTTGTGTTTGATGCAAAAGGCGGCACTTTGGAGACAGCGATAGACCATTCTTATGAATTCAACCATCTTGACATTGATTGGAGTGATGAACTCAATGGTTGGGTGAAGATTTCATGGAAAGAATCAGCTACAGGATGGAATGTGGTAGTGGAAGCCGATCCCAATACGACCGATAGTGAGCGTTCTGGTACTATCACTGTTTATGCTGGTTCTAGTGATGAAGCTATCCAAAAAGCTAAAAATGGTAATGTGGATCCAGAACTTGTAGCAATGACCACTATTGTTGTAAAGCAGGCTGCACCTGAAGCTATAGACTATGCACAGGCTATCATTGGCAAATGGTATAATGCTAATATCAGTACAGGATCTGATGATATTGATTATGTCACCGGTTTTGAATTCACAAAGGATGGTAAATACACATGGTTCGTTTATGATGTAAACCGAAAAGCAGGAACCAATAATTTGAAGAGAACATTAGGTTCCAGAGACCAGTATATATCAGGCACTTATTCAGTCAGCGGCAACAAGATTACATTCAAGCGTAGTTCAGGTGGTGGCTATGCGTGGGAAGGTGGATATACTTGGGGGTATAATACACCAACCACTTATGTCATTGAGTTTGAAGATGGAAAGGATGTTGAACTGAAAAAAGGAGATATATTGAAATATAACGATAAGATACTGCGATTGAAGGATACTGACGGTACTGTTGTCAGTTCCTATAACTGGCCATATTACCGTGATATATGGTTGTTGGAAGAATTCACGCCTAAGACGAACATCAAGGAGGTTTCTTTCGGTTTCAATTGCTATTACATTGAAAATAGTGATACAAGGTTTTACGAATCCATAGATTTCCCTAAAGAAAGTTTGAGCGTATCAGCATCAGGAGGTAGCTTTAGTGTCTCAGGATCCTTTAAAAAGAACTATTCGGCTTATGAAAGCAAAGGAGAATACAATTACACAATCTCGTTTGACGCTAGCTATGATGATCAGGGTTTCTCCGTTATTAAAAATCTTAAGGTTACATACGCTAAAAAAGCCACAGAAGGTTCTGCAAAAGGAACAACCATTTCATATACTTTAACAGCTTCTGATTTGCCATTTACCTCTATTAGCTCTACTAGAGCTCATTGGGGAGGTATTGAAAAGAATACAGGTCAGCTAATCAAAAGCTGGGATTATACAAGACATGATTATTATCAAGACGAAGACAAAGGAACTGAATCGCGTTCATACAAGAAAAATGATAAGAATTCAATACATGTATATATAGATTGGGAATGAACTCAGAAGGGACGGTTCGGACTGACCTATCTACGGGTATCACACCTGACATCGTCGGGAGTTTCCGCCCCACGTCCACACACCTATGAAGAGGGAGGATGCGGCCATGTCCGCATCCTCCCATCACGGTTCAATATACCGCAATCTAACCTGATTATTCCTTTATCCCAAACGGAACACGATGGGCAAGTTGAACTTCACGGTGCAGGGCTTGGTCTTCTCCTTGTCCTGATAGCCGGGTTCCCATTCGGGCATGGCACGCACCACCCTTTCGGCCTCCTTTACCAGAGCCATCATGGCAACCTTGTGGGCCTCGGCCTCCTCGGCAGAGAGAGTCTTGCCCTGTCTTGCCATATCCTTGGCATAGGCCTGGACAATCATCTCCTCCAAGGTCTGTCCGCCCTGAGGTTCATTCTTGCCAACAGATACCGCCCTGACATTGAATATCTTGCCTGTTTCAGAGATATAGAACTGCACTATTATCCTGCCCTGAACGCCTGCGGATTGGCTCACCGCCGGATACTTGACATTCCTGGCGAGCCATCGCATCAAAGCCGACTCCCCTCCCTTGAACTGGGCATTACATCCTGGATTCTCCACAACGTTGACCTTCAGGGTGTCCAACTTTGTCTTGGTTTGAAAAACAAAAACGGACTTGCCGGGATAGCCCAAGGTCTTGGCAGCCTCATCATTCTTGACCACGGTGAGCGAAGCGATGTTCTCCGCAGCAAGGGACTTGAGGTTCTCGGCATCTACCTGACGGCCGTCCAGGAGATATACGATGTCCGGATCGTCATGGAGTAGTGCAGCAGAACCTTTTTCCCCTCCGGCTTGCACCATTGAAGAAATTTTAATAACTTTGTCCTCGTCTTCGGCAATGCCAGAAGGGGACGTTGGTTCACTGGTGGCAAAGGCACTGAGTGCCAAGGTTGCCATGGGGATGATGTACAGCACCTTGCTGCGCATCCACACACTGGATTTTGATTTCTGCATCATAGTGATACGTTTTAGAGTTAAACTATGGTCGAAGTTGTTGGCAAAAGTGTAGGAGCTGGTGCCAACAGCTTTTTTTACAAGCAGCAACTGATAGGCGCGCGCCGAGACGCCCTGGCAGAGGACATAGTCGTCGGCCTCGTACTCGTGCACATCGCGCAAGCTGGAGGCGAAGACATAGGCCAGGGGATTCCACCACTGGAATATCTGCACGACAGAGAGCAGGAGCAGGTCCCAGGAGTGGAGGGCGCGGATATGGCCGGTTTCGTGCAGGATGATTTCGCGGCCGTTCTCGCGGAAGTCGCGGTCGGAAATGACCACATGGTTCATCCAACTGAAGGGCGACACCTCGCCACCGTGGCAATGTATGTGAATGCCTTGCTCGCACTCGTGCCAGAGGTTGCCACGCGCCACCACAAGGTTCATGCGCAGGACCTGCACTATGCGCCACAGGAGCATGGCCAGGGCCACAAGGACAAACACCATAGACACGATGCGGAACCAGGACACCTGGGCTGGAATGTGCCGTGCATGCACGGTGAGTTCGGGCAGCACTACGGGAGCGCTCACAGGTATGCCCGCCTCCACCATCTGGAGCCTGGCGGCCTGCACCACGGGCTGGCGGTCGAGGGCGAGGAAGGGAATGTCTACCAACGGGAGAACAACGGAAAACACGAGTATCAGGAGCAGCACCGCCCTGTTCAGGCGGAAGAAACTCTCCTTCCTGAGGATAAGCATGTACGGCACATAGAGCAAAGTGAGCACAAAGGCCGAACGGATGGAATAAAGGAACATTGCCTCTATCATAAGATAAGGTTTTATGGAGTTATCAGATTAATCGGAGTATTCGGAGAATTCAGAGTATTCGGAGTCTTCGGAGTATTCGGAGTCTTCGGAGTATTCGGAGTATTCAGAGTACTCGGAGCCCCCGCCAAATACTATTCTTCCCTCTCCACCGAGGCGAGGAGTTCCTGGATTTCCTCGGGGGTGAGGTTCTCCTCGCGTATAAAATAACTGAACATGGACTTCAGGCTGCCGCCAAAGAAATTCTTCTTCACGTCCTGCATGGTACGGCGCGTGTACTCGGCACGCGATACCAGAGGTTCGTACATGTGGGTCTTGCCCTCGCCCTTGTTCTTGGAATAATCCAGATAACCTTTCTCGTAGAGCACCTTCAGGTAGGTGGCCACGGTGGTGTAGGCAGGTTTGGGTTCGGGCCACTCGCCCAACACGTCCCACGCACAGGCAGGGCGCCCCAGATTCCACAGGATACTCATCACCTCAAACTCCAATCTGGTCAGTGTCTTCTCGTTGCGTCTCATATTCGGAATAATTGTTTGTTTTGTGTGTTTGCAGAGGCAAAGTACGGCAATATCCATAAATATCGCAATAGTTAGATATCGGAAATTTGCGATAAGCACCCGATTTTAACGTTTATTCGTAGTAATAGAAGGGTTGGGAGGGCAGCAAGAACAAAAAAAGCATGCAAGGAAGACGTTTTACATCAAAATGTAGTACCTTTGCACAGGAAACACAAAATTATTCACCATAAAACATCTAAAAGATTATGAAGAAGTTATTGTATCTTGCCATCCCAGCACTGCTGATGACCGCTTGCGGAGAAAAGAAGTACAGCATCGAGGGCAAGACCACAGGAGAGTATGAAGGCAAGACCGTACTGTTGCAGAACAACGAGGGCGAGACCCTGGATTCATGCGTAGTGGCAGATAGCGCATTTAACTTTACCGGAGGTCTGGAAGGTCAAAGTGTCTACCAAATTAGCGTGGAGAGAACCAAAGTACCCGTGCTGATACAGAACGGGGCCGTTATTACCGCCGACCTGACACAGGGACCTGCAGAAGTGACCGATAACGGAGGTCTGAACGACCAGTACAACATCATTGCAAATAATATTTTTGAAACCAGCAAGTCCATTAACGAAAAGGCACAGAAGCTGATGGCTGAAGGCAAGACATATCCCGAGGTACTTGACTCCATCAAGTCCGACGTAAATGCCATGCTCGACATCTACCGAAAAGGCATAGAAGAGAACAAGGACAACATTGTGGGTGCACACATCCTGGGCATGGTAGCACGCGAGTTCTACACCGACCTGACCCAACTGGATTCCGTCATCGCAGAAGTGAAGTATGCTACCGAGATAAAGGCCGTAAACGACCTGCGCGCACACATGGAGATTGCAGAGAACACCAAGGAAGGCAAGATGTTCGTTGACTTCAGCGGTTTCGACCTGGAAGGCAATGCCTCCAAACTCTCCGACTATGTTGGCAAGGGCAAGTATGTGCTGGCCGACTTCTGGGCATCATGGTGCGGTCCCTGCAAGATGGAAATCCCCAACCTCATAGAGTTGCACAAGCAGTTCGCAGGCGAGAAGTTCATCGTTCTGGGCGTGAACGTATGGGATCAGGAAGATAAGTTCAAGGCCGCTCTGGAGGAAGAGGGCATTGAATATCCCCAGATTTACATCCCCCGCGACAACAAGGACAACGCCACAGAACTCTATGCCATCCAAGGCATTCCCCAGATCATGCTCTTCGGCCCCGACGGCACCATCGTGAAGCGCGACCTGCGTGGCGAAGAGATGAAAAACTTCGTTGCCGACCAGTTGAAGTAAGGCAGAATCCCTGCATTACACACATACACATAGAAGGAGGCATTGCAATCATGCAATGCCTCCTTCTTGTTCCCATAAACCGGCTATTCTCTTTATTGTGCACGGAGTTTCCTGACCAAGCAGTTCCCTCACAATGAATAAAAATATTGGAAAAAACTGATTTTACATGTTACAAAAGCAATACCTTTGCGTTATATCAGTAGAGACAGGGCAATAATAGCCATACATCCAATCACGTACAACAAGGAAACATGAGTCAGGCTCAGCATAGCAAACCTACCGGAGAAGAAAAGCAGGATAGCCAAGAGCATCCCCTGCTTTTGGCCTTTGGCAGAATGCAGAATATGCTCCTTGACACAGCACGTCGCATACTGCATAGTCACGAAGATGCCGAAGATGCCCTACAGGAAGCATTCGTAAGGCTATGGTCAAGATCGGAGAGAATCAAAGATGAAAAAGATGCATCGGCCATGCTTTACGTGACGACCAGAAACATCAGCATAAGTTCACTGAGGAGACGGAACACCAACAGGAATGTGGAAACAGGGCAAACGCAAGAAAACATCACTCCATCCCATGAAGAAGAACTGGAAAGAGAGGAAACATTCTATC
>JAFVTT010000043.1 GCA_017503065.1 Bacteroidaceae bacterium
ATTGATGCTTCTGTGCATGGTGGCAACCATTGCCGCTTGGGCGCAGACAGTAATCACTGGTACAGTAGTGTCTGCCGCTGATGGCGAGCCCCTCATCGGCGCCTCTGTAAAGGTAAAGGGTGAAAAGACTGCAGCTGTGACTGACATGAACGGTAAGTTCAAGATCAACACAGAGGCCGGCAAGACCCTAGTGTTCTCTTACATTGCCATGGAGGCAGTTGAACGTCCCGCCAAGAATGGCATGCGCGTGGAAATGAAGTCTGCCGAAGAGATGATGGACGAACTGATGGTTATCGCTTATGGTACCCAGACACGTTCTTCATTTACCGGTTCTGCTTCTATCGTGGGTACAGAGGAGATTGCCAAGGTACAGGCAACAAACTTTGCTGACGCTCTGAAAGGTAAGGCTTCTGGTGTACAGATTACCACTGGTTCAGGCCAGCCCGGCACAACTCCTACAATCCAGATTCGCGGTTTCAACTCTCTGCAGGCCGGTATGTCTCCCCTGATTGTTGTGGACGGTGTTCCCTATGAAGGTTCCTTGAACGACATCAACACTCAGGACATCGAAAGCATCGTTGTACAGAAGGACGCAGCTTCTTCTGCTCTGTATGGTGCACGTGGCGGTAACGGTGTGATCATGGTTACCACAAAGAGTGCCAAGAAGGGCCAGGATGCAAGGGTTACATTCGACGCAAAGTGGGGTTCTAACATGAAGGGCAGGGCTAACTATAGCCGTATCACCAATCCTGCAGCTTATTACGAGGCTTATTTCCAGAAACTTAAGAACTACGCCATGGCTACTCCCGTACAGGGCTCTGCCAATGGTCTGGGACTTTCTGAGGCAGATGCATGGAAGTGGGCCAACCAGAACCTGATCGAAAGCACAGAGTTCGGTCTGCGCTATAACGTATTCACCCAGCCCGAGGGCCAGTATCTGATTGGCCGTGACGGCAAGCTGAACCCCAATGCCACTCTGGGCCGCATCGTCGTAGGTGCAGACGGCAAGGAGTACTATATCACTCCCGACAACTGGGAGGACGAGATCTACCACAATGGCCTGCGCCAGGAGTACAATCTGGGTGTAAGCGGTGCTACAGATCGCAGCACTTTCTTTGCCAGTGCGAACTACCTGAGCCACGAGGGTATTACCTACAACTCTAACTACGAGCGCTTTACCGGCCGCATCAAGGCTGACTACCAGGCAAAGAAGTGGTTCAAGCTTACTGCCGACATGAACTATTCTCACTTCGACCGCAACTATGTTGATGGCGATGGTGACGGTGCTACATCCGGCAATATGTTCGCATTGCAGAACATCGCTCCTATCTACCCTGTCTTCTATCGCGACGCACAGGGCAACATCATGTTCAATAATGAGGCTGGTATCAAGGCATACGACTATGGTGACATCACTAACCTCGGTCTGGTACGTCCCTATCTGAACCAGGCCAACCCCATCTCTGACCTGTTGGTAAATACCAGCAACTCTGAGGGTAACACCTTCCGCGGTGTGGGTACTATTGACATCTACCTGCCTTACGGCTTCACATTCACTTCTACCAACTCTGCATACGTTTACGAGAGCCGTGGTACAAGCGTTACCAACCCCTACTTCGGTCAGTACAAGAGCAGCAAGGGTATGGTGGGCAAGAGCCATTCACGTCAGTGGGACTTGACCTTCGCACAGCGTCTGAACTGGCGCCAGAGCTATGGCAAGAACGATATCGACTTGATGGTAGGTCATGAGTATTTCCGCAACCGCAACTACTCTCTGAGCGGTAGCAAGAGCAACATGTCTTCACAGGGCAACAAGGAACTTGACGGTGCAGTTATCGTACAGTCAACCGGTTCTTACCAGAGCGAGTACAACACCGAGTCATGGATGGCCCGTGCAATGTACAACTATGACAACCGTTACTTCGCTTATGGTTCTATTGTAGGCCAGGGCTCTTCTGCCTTCCATCCCGATCACCGTTGGGGTGTGTTCTGGAGTGCCAGCGCCGGTTGGATGATGAGCAAGGAGAAGTGGTTCAAGGCTGACTGGGTGGACGAGTTGAAACTGAAGGTTTCTTATGGTGAGAACGGTAATGACCAGAACATGCGCACAAGTTACTATTACACCAACCGTTACTCTATCGTAAACTCTGACAACAATATCGCTCTGACTCCCTCCGGAATCAAGGGTAATGAGGAACTCACATGGGAAAAGAACGCCAAGTTCAACGCGGGTATTGACTTCAGCCTGTTCAAGGGTCGCCTGACCGGTACCATGGAGTACTACAACAACCGCACCGAGGACATGCTGGCTACAATTCCCTATCCTCCCACACTGGGTTACACCAGCGCACTGGCCAACGTAGGTAACATGAGCAACCAGGGTTTTGAGGTTGAGTTGCGTGGCGACATTATCCGCACCAGCGATTTCAACTGGAACATCTATGCCAACATCTCTACCAACAGCAATAAGATTACCAAGCTTCACGAGGACCGCAAGAAGCAGGAATACGACGGTCACTTCGGTTACTCAAGCGGTTCTTACTATTACACAGAAGGTCTGTCACGCTATACATACTTCGGCAACAAGTATGCAGGTGTTTACAACGAGGAGACCTATGCTCTCACAGGTGACGAGGCTTACGATCCTGCCAAGGGTGGTCTGGCAATGTACTACAAGAACGTGTACAAGACCGATGCAGACGGCAATGTCATGAAGGATGAGAACAAGGCCAAGATTGTGGAGAAGGTGATTGCTACAACCACATACTCTGAGGCTGACCAGTACGTTGGTGAGGATATGCTTGCCGATGCATTTGGCGGTTTCGGTACCGGAATCACCTGGAAGGGCTTTGACTTCAGCGTGGACTTCCAGTATCAGATTGGCGGTTTGACATACGACGGAGAGTATGCAAGCCTGATGAACGGCTCTGCCGGTTACGGTATGCATACAGACGTGCTGAATGCATGGACTCCCGAGAACGCCGGCAGCAATATTCCCCGCTTCCAAGCTTCTTACACTGGTATGGTAAGCGGTTCTGACCGTTGGCTGACAGATGCTTCATATTTGACTCTGGGTAACATCACTTTGGGTTACACTCTTGACAAGAAGTTGCTGAAGAGCGCACACATTGAGAGTGCACGTCTCTATTTCGTAGCAGACAACATCTACACTTGGAGCAAGCGTAAGGGTCTGGATCCCCGTCAGTCATTGACCGGTGATTTTAACGCCATGACATATTCTCCCATCCGTACTTTCTCATGCGGTGTTAACATTGTATTCTAAGTCGTAAAAGAATCAGGATTAAAATATGAAAAAGATATTCAAATATTTGGGAAGTACCGCAGCTGTTGCAGCTTGTGCCTTGACTCTGACCGGCTGTGTTGAGGAGACTCTTCCCCAGTCTAGTATGGCAACCGACAAGATCGTTGCCGAATCAACTTCTGCAACGGAGGGTATTGCAAATGGTATGCCCGCCTATGCAACCGATGTATGGACAACCAGCTCTCACTGCTATTTCGGCTATCCCGCAGAAATGATTGTACGTGACATGCTTACCGGTGACTATACTCATGTTGGTGAGACCGGTTACAGCCACTTCATTTCATGGAACCGCAACCAGTACATGGGTCAGGACTACATGAAGCAGCAGTTCCACTGGAACTACTACTATGGATTCCTTGGCTCTGTAAACGGTGTTATCCGTGCCATCGACGAGGAAACTGCAGCACAGGGTCCTTTGGCATATTTAGGTACAGCTTTGGCATATCGTGCAATGCTCTATCTGGATTTGGCCCGTATGTACGAGTTCCTGCCTAACGAAATCTATGCCGATGGCAAGAACAACGAGGGCAATACTGTGCTGAATCTTACTGTGCCCATCGTTGACGATGACATCACAGAGGAAGAGGCTGCCAACAATCCCCGTGCTACCCGCGAGGAAATGTTTGCCTTCATTCTGGGCGACCTTGACAAGGCCGAGAAGTATATCGTCAATCTGACAAACACCAGCAACAACAGCATGCCCGACCTGGCTTGTGTATATGGTCTGAAGGCTCGTCTGTACATGTGGGTAGAGCAGTATGACAAGGCTCAGGAGTTTGCACGCAAGGCTATTACTGCCGCCAAGGTTGCCCCCCTGTCTGAATCCAAGGCATTGAACGTGGCTACCGGTTATAACACTTCTTCTGATTTCATGTGGTGTGCCAACCAGAATTCAGAGACTTATGCAGTACAGACCGGTATCATCAACTGGACTTCATGGGTAAGCAACCAGACCACTTTCGGTTACACAGGTGCTTCTACATCACTTTACGTTGTTATGGACAGAAGCATGTACGAGCGTATTAGCGATACCGACTGGCGTAAAAAGCAGTGGGTTGCTCCTGCCGGTTCTGCATTGGAGGGCCAGACTCCCTTCATGTCTGCCGTGGATAAGCAAACTATGCCTGCTTATGCTTCAGTTAAGTTCCGCCCCAATGCAGGTGATGCCGAGGACTATCTGACCGGTGCCGCATCTGCCGTGCCTCTGATGCGTGTGGAGGAAATGTACTTCATCGAGGCCGAGGCTGCCGAGCATGTTGCTGCCGGTACAGGTATTGCCCTGCTCACCGACTTCATGAAGCAGTATCGTGATCCCGCTTATGCTTACGCCGGTGAGGATGCCATTGACGAGATCGTATTCCAGAAGCGTGTAGAACTGTGGGGTGAGGGTCATACCTTCTTCGATATCAAGCGTCTGAACATGTCTGTAACCCGTGGTTACGAGGGTACAAACTGGCAGGATACACAGTCTCTGATTAACACTAATGGTCGTCCTGCATGGACAAACTATGTGATTGTAAAGACTGAGGCTGCTACCAATACCGCTTTGGTTAACTTCAACAACCCTGATCCCAGCGACACCTACGCTCCTTGGGCAGGAAACTAATTAAAATATATGGATTGATACAGCATAATAATCAGGTGCTGTATCAATCCGACAATAACAATGTAATAAAATAATATATCATGAAGATATTAAGTAGAATCCTTTCTATCGCTTTATTACTGCCTGCATTGTCTGTATTCGTTTCTTGTAGCGAAGAGCAAGACGGTTATGTTCCTGCTCCTCAGGAAAAGGGCGCCCAGGTGTATTTCAATAGCGATAACACATCAAGTTTCACAGTAACTGATGTGCAGAACACGTTTGAACTCTCTCTTGGTCGTGTTGATACAACCGAGACTGCAAGTTATGACCTGAAGGCTGTTGCAGACGAGGCAACACTGCCCTTGTTCAATATTCCCGCTGCTGTTGCATTCGAGGAAGGTGAGGCATTCGCAAAGATTGCTTGTAGCGCCAATACTGCCGATATGGAGTACGACAAGACTTATACCGTAAAGGTTTGTGTTGCCAATGCACAGGATGCTACCCTTTATGGCATGGATACCCTTACTATTTCCGTTACCTGTCCTGCTCCCTGGAAGTCTTTGGGTAAGGCAAAGTTCGCTGAGAACTTCCTTGACGGTTCAGGTACATACTACGATGTGGAGATACAGCAGAACGAACTGGCACCCAATAACTTCCGCCTCGTAGAACCTTATGCTGAAATTCTTGGCGACATCGCTGTTGACAAGTATCTTGAGTTCTTCATCCTGCCTGCAGGTTCTGAGTTTGCCGACTTTACCACAGACGCCGAGTATGTGATCTTCAACGACTATAACATGGGTCAGTGGAACAGCAACTACGCAGAGGACATCTTTGCTTTGCACCCCTATCGCTTCGGTCGCACTCCCGACAAGTGGAACTACAATGTCGTTCTTGACTATCAGGAGAACGGTTTGCCTGGTGAGGTTTCTCTGGCTCCCCTTTACTACCTCTTTAACGAAGGTGGCGGTTGGGATAAGACAGAAGCAAATACTATCAGCATTCTCTTCCCCGGCTACGTAAAGGCTGACTATAGCGCAAGTGTTGAATTTGCTGGTATATTCACAGCAAAGGACGGTGCAATCTATGCAACCGGTAATCTGGCTCTGGGTGCTGATGCATCAGACGTCAAGGCTGTCGTTATGCCTGCCGATGCTGATGCCGCTGCTGTGGCTGATGCTATTGCTGCTGGTGAACTGGAGGCAACAGACGTAGAGGCTGGCCGCATCGAGGTTCCCTTCAATGCAGAGGAACTTGGTGGCAGCAACTTCCAGATTATCGTAGTTGTTCTGGCTGATGGTGCAGTCAAGAGCGTTGCATCTTCATCATTTGAGTATTTCGGTGGTGGCACCAATCCTTGGCAGTCTTTGGGTACGGGTATCTACACCGACGACGTTCTGGTTCCCCTGTTCTATGAGGATGGTGCACCAGTATCATACGAGGTAGAGATTCTGGAGCACACAGAAAATCCCGGTCTGTATCGTATCATGAATCCCTATGCCAAGTCTGTTCATCCCCTGGGTGATGATGACTATGCTCCCGAGGGCATGTACATTGAGGTTAATGCTACGGATGCTGAGGGTGTTTATATCCAGCAGCAGTCTCTGGGCATGGACTGGGGTTATGGCGAAATGCAACTGGTGACCAATGGCGCACGCTATCTGGCATCAAACCCCTTTGAAGTAGTTAAGGGCGCAGGCTATCTTGGTAAGGTTGTTGAGGGTGTGATTACTTTCCCCACATTTACTCAAAGCAATGGCGCTACCTATCAGGCTATTATCTATATGGGTGAGTCTGGTTATCTCGCTGGTATGAACAGCAAGATGGAGATTACTCTTCCCGGTGCCAACGCATTTGCCCGCAACATGGCAATTGCCAAGGCTAACAGCACAAAGAGAGAGATTGCCAAGAAAACTTTCTCCGGCACTAAGGCAAGTCTGAAGTTGAAGAAACTTCTTAACCTCCAGGCTGAAGAATGTGGTACACCTAATTTTTAAGAATTAGATAGATACATGAAGCAAAGGACGCTTACATCAGTGAGCGTCCTTTTTGTCCTTTATCTCAAATACTATACTCTATATCTGTTATTCGTATATGTATATGTTGAACAAATACAAATTATCGCTACTTTTCTTGCTGTTGGCGTGCTTGCAGATGCAATTATTTGCGGTGCCTGCATTGCCGGTGCTAAAGAAGCTGAAGGTTGGAAGTGTTGAGTATTCCGTTACCTTGTGTGGTGACGAGTTCTTTCATTATTGGCAGGCAGAGACTGGTGAGAAGATAGTCAAGAGACCTGACGGGCGTTTTCATATCCTCTCCTTCTATGAGACGGAAAACATGGTTCAGTTGGCAACAGAAGCAAGAAGCCGCGAGAATGTTCGCCGTACCCAGAAAAGAACACATGGGTTTCTGACATCATTGACCGGAAGCAAGAAAGGACTGGTGATACTGGTAAATTTCAAAGATAATGCGTTCAGTTCCTCTAATACGCAAGAGTTGTACAACGAGATATTCAATCAGTTGAACTATGCTGGCCACGGTATGACGGGTTCTGTACGTGACTATTTCCTGGCACAAAGTTATGGTCTGTTTGATATGACCTTGGATGTTGCAGGTCCTTATACACTATCCAAACCAATGGCTTCGTATGGAGGAAACGATGCAAATGGTTCGGATATAGGAGTCAGAGCGTTTGCCAAAGAGTCGTTCATGTTGGCTGATGCCGATGTCGATTATAAGGACTATGATTGGAACGGAGATGGGGAGGTCGAACAGGTCTTTATCGTATATGCCGGTTATGCCGAGGCACAGGGTGCACCGGCAAATACCATTTGGCCTCATTCGTTTGCACTTGCCGAACCGTTGACGTTGGATGGAGTGGGTGTGTCACAGTATGCCTGCAGTTCTGAACTTCGTGGATACAGGGGACAGGAAATTGATGGCATAGGAACTGTTTGCCATGAATTCAGTCATTGCTTGGGATTGGCAGACCATTATGATACACAAGGCAACAATTTCGGAACAAGTTATTGGGACGTAATGGCTGCCGGTTCATACAACAACAATTCGTGCACTCCTGCGGCCTACACCTCTTTCGAAAGATGGTCTATGGGATGGCTTGAGCCAAAGGAGCTGAATGCGCAGACAGACATTGTGGGAATGAAGTCCTTGGTTGATTCCCCCGAGGCATACATCCTGTATAACGACGCCAATCCCGATGAGTTCTATATGTTGGAAAACCGTCAGCAGAAGGGATTTGATGCAGGTTTGTATGGTCATGGTCTCTTGGTTCTGCATGTGGACTATGATGCCCAGGTATGGGCTACTAATTCGGTTAATGTAGCTTCTTCGCGCCAAAGAATGACAATTATTCCTGCAGACAATCAAAAGGTGAACAGTGCAGCTTCTTTGCGTGCAGATCCGTTCCCCGGAACAATGGGAGTGATTGCACTTACAGACAACACTACCCCAGCGTCAGTCCTGTACAACAGCAATGTTGACGGACGGAAGCTGATGGGCAAACCTATTGAGGATATCACGGAGGATAAGAACGGACTGGTCTCCTTCAAGGCATTGTATCCCACCCTTCCTGCCCCGGAGCCAACTTATACTTCATCTAATAATGCCGGTTCGTTCACTCTGAGTTGGCCTGCTGTGCCATACGCTGACCAATACGAACTGAAAGTTACGGAATATGGTGGAAATAAAACTCCTCAGGAGTCAATCATAATAGAGGAAAACTTTGATGGTACATACAAGTCAACAGCAGGCTTTAGCGACATAGGTTCCAAGTTGTCCGACTATCTGGACACGAAAGGTTTTTCCGGTTCTGCTCTTTTTCAGTCACCGTACAAGTTGCGCTTTGGTACAGGCACAACGAAGGGCACGCTGAAATCCCCTACCATAGACACACTTTCCACAGCACGCTTCACCCTTGTGCTCAAGGTGAAACCCTATACAGATGGAACGCCAGTAAAGGGTTCGCTGAATGTGGTGACGGAACTATCCAGCAATATGAATATCCCGTTCGAGTTCTCGGAAGAGGGTTATCTTGTGCTGTATCCCACAGACAACATCGAAACGCTGTTCCTGTTCAACATCAAGCCTGACAGCCGTATGTATTTGAGTTACCTGGCTCTCTACGACGGCGAGTTTACGGCAGAGGAACTCGGACTTGATGCGCCTGCGAGAACAAGAGCAAGCATGCATCCCGTCACGACATACTACACCTCTGAACCTCAATACGTGTTCGAGGGAATGAACCCAATGTCAAGATACGAGATTATAGTACGTGCCATAGACGGTAACCGTTATTCCCCCTGGAGCAACGTCTGCTCTGTGGACTTTGGCTCAACGGGCATCAATGATTTGCCTCTGGAGTCAGGGGAACAGCATGGCTGCTATGACCTCAATGGCCGCCGTGTCCAGAATATGAATGGCAAAGGCATCTACATAATTAACGGCAAGAAGGTGATACGCTAAAACATATCCTTGGATACGCATATCCCCTTATACCTTATATATTATATATAGGAAAACGTGCAGGGTCGGGACACGATAAAGTGTACCCGGCCCTGATGGTATTATAAAGGAAATATTTGGTCGTTTCCCCAATTATGAGTAAATTTGTGCACATAAACAGATAGAAACGACATGATAACAGTAGATGGACTGACCGTCGAATTCGGCGGCACGACATTGTTCAAGGATATATCCTTCCAGATAAACGAGAAGGACCGCATAGCCCTGATGGGCAAGAACGGTGCGGGAAAGAGCACCTTGCTGAAGATTCTGGCAGGAGTCCGTGGCGCCACCAGAGGAACAGTATCCGCACCCAAGGACACGGTGATTGCCTACCTGCCGCAGCATCTGATGACGGAGGACGGACGTACCGTGTTCGAGGAAACCTGCCAGGCCTTTGCCCATCTGCACGAAACGGAGGCGGAGATAAACCGCATAAACGAGGAACTTACCGTGCGCACCGACTACGAGAGCGATGAATACATGGCACTGATAGAGAAGGTGAGCGCACTTTCAGAGAAGTTCTATGCCATAGACATGACCCACTTTGAAGAGGACGTGGAGAAGACCTTGCTGGGTCTCGGCTTCAAACGTGAAGAGTTCAACCGTCCCACAAGCGAGTTCTCGGGAGGTTGGCGCATGCGCATAGAACTGGCCAAACTACTGCTGAAGAACCCCGATGTGCTGCTCCTTGACGAGCCTACAAACCATCTGGACATAGAGAGTATCGGTTGGCTCGAGGACTTCATCCGCGAGAGCAGCAAGGCGGTGGTGGTCATCAGCCACGACCGCAAGTTCGTGGACAATATCACCACACGCACCATTGAGGTGACTATGGGACGCATCTACGACTACAAGGCCACCTACTCCCACTATCTGGAACTGCGCAAGGAGCGCCGTGCCCAGCAACAGAAGCAATACGAGGAGCAGCAGAAGATGATTCAGGAGACCAAGGACTTCATAGAGCGCTTCAAAGGCACGTACTCCAAGACCCTGCAGGTGCAGAGCCGTGTGAAGATGCTGGAGAAACTGGAACTCATAGAGGTGGACGAGGAGGATACCAGCGCATTGCGCCTGAAGTTCCCGCCCAGTCCGCGCTCAGGCAGTTATCCGGTGATGATGTCCGATGTGGCCAAGTCCTTCGAGAATCCCGACACGGGCAAGGTGAAGCAGATATTCAGCGGAGTGAACCTCACCGTGGAGCGTGGTGATAAGATTGCTTTCGTGGGCAGAAACGGCGAGGGCAAGTCCACGCTGGTGAAGTGCATCATGCAGCAGTTGGAGCACGAAGGCAAACTGGAACTCGGTCACAACGTGCAGATTGGCTACTTTGCGCAGAACCAGGCATCGCTGCTGGACGGCGAACTGACTGTGTTCCAGACCATCGACGATATTGCCAAGGGCGAGATACGACTGAAGATACGCGACCTGCTTGGCGCTTTCATGTTCGGAGGCGAGGAGAGCACGAAGAAGGTGAAGGTGCTGTCCGGTGGAGAGCGCACCAGACTGGCTATACTGAAACTTCTGCTCGAACCCGTGAACCTGCTCATCCTCGACGAGCCTACGAACCATCTGGACCTAAAGACCAAGGACGTGCTTAAGCAGGCCCTGCAGGACTTCGACGGCACTCTGATAGTGGTGAGCCACGACCGTGACTTCCTGGACGGCCTTGTGACCAAGGTCTACGAGTTCGGCGGCGGCAAGGTGCGCGAGCATCTTTGCGGCATCTATGAGTTCCTGGAGACCAAGAAGCAGGAGGAGCTGCTGAGACTGGGAATAGCAAGGTAATTATTCCTGGAATTTCTAGGTTTCCTAGATATTCTAGTCTTTCTAGTTTATTTACTAAAAACAAAAACCAAATAATAAAAACCATGAGACACTATTTGTCAGCAACATTCCTGTGCATGGCCATGTTCCTGTTGGGGTCATGCCAGAGTGAGAAGACCGACTATGTGGCATTCCTTTACAAGTACATGCCCACGTCGGACAGTGTGGATTATTCCCGTGAATACTGGGAACGCCAGGTGGCAATGTCCGAGCGGGCACGCAAGGAGATGCCTTGGGCCAAGTTGGTACCTGAGACGGAATGGAAGCATTTTGTGGTACCTGTACGTGTAAACAACGAGTCGTTGGACGACGCACGTTCCGTTATCTACGAGGAACTGGCTCCACGCATCATGGGCATGACCATGGAAGAGGCCGCCTTGGAGGTTAACCACTGGTGCCACGAGAAGGTAAGTTACCAACCCAGCGACGGACGTACTTCACCTCCCCTTGCAACCATGGCCAATGCCATCGGACGCTGTGGCGAGGAAAGTACCTTTACCGTAGCGGCCATGCGTGCCGTGGGTATCCCTGCCCGTCAGGTGTATTGTCCCAGATGGTCACATACCGATAGCAATCACGCTTGGGTGGAAGTGTGGGTAGCCGATGACGACAAGGGCAACGGCCGCTGGCGCTTTATGGGAGCCTGCGAACCCGAGGCAGTTCTGGACAAGGGCTGGTTCAACTGGGCCGCTTCACGTGCCATGCTTGTCCACACCCGCGTGTTCGGTGCCGATTACAACGGCAAGGAAGAAGTTCTGGGACGCGACGAATGCTACACCGAGATAAACTGCCTGCCTACTTATGCCCCCACCAAGAATCTGAAGGTGGAAGTGCTGGATGCCAACGGTGCACCCATAGCAGATGCTACTGTGGACTTCCGTGTCTACAACTATGCCGAGTTCTATCCCATTGCCACACAGAAGACCGATGCACAGGGCAAGGCTTCCTTTACAACCGGTTTCGGTGACCTTGTTGTATGGGTGAGCACCGGTGATGCTTTCAGTGCCGTGTACGTTCCTGCCAAGCAGGAGGAGGTGAAGATAACTCCATCGCTCAATGCAGGCAGTGTTTGTTTTGAGGAACTCGATCTCTATGCTCCCGTTTCTGCTCTGCCAGAACCCGACCGTAGCATTGTGGATACCGTCAGTGTGAACGGTCGCCGCCTGATGAAGGAGGACAGCATCCGTGTGGCTTATCAGCAGGCAACTTTCTATTGGGGAGAGGACGAACTTCTGCGCAAGGCACGTAGCAACTGGCAGGTGATAGAGTCGTTCATAGAGCAGGCTTCCGACAAGGAGGCTGCAAGGGCATATCTGCAGAACGGACTCAGCGAGAAGGATTTGCGCGATGTCACAATGGAAGCACTTATGGATAGTGCTACCCGTATTTCTACCGAACCCCTGCGTCCTTATATGGACGAACTGGCTGAACTCTTGCCTTCAGGTCTTACTCCCGACACATGGTTGCAGTGGGTGGATGAGAACATCACCGTGGACGATGAGGGTAATCCTCTCAAGATATTCATGAGTGCCGTTTCCGTGGCAAAGCACAAGGTGACCGACTCCCGTAGTCTGGAGGTCTTCAAGGTGGCTGGTGCACGTGCACTTGGCATGAAGGCATGGCTGGATGCTACCGGTGCGGCATACGTTGAGGGCAGTACTCCAGAAGCACAGAACACTTCTGCTACAGGTACCCTTACAGTCAAGGCGGCAGAAAACCTGAAGTATTTTACTGATTTCAACCTGGCACGTCTGGTGGACGGCAGACCTCAGTCGCTGAACTTCGATGATGAGGACCAGACTCTTGGCAATCCCTTTGCCAATGGTGTGGAACTGCCCGAAGGCGCTTACCTGCTTGTTACCGGTACACGTCTGGTGGGTGGCGACGTTCTGGCAACATACCAGATTGTACAGGTAAAGTCCGGTGAGGCTACTGTGGTGACCATCGCTCCACGCCAGAGCGAGAAGAAGGCCACACATGACCTGCTGAACCTCCAGGATTCTGACAAGGACGCTTCTGCAACGAGCGTGCAGGGATAGGCGAGCGGAAAACGGAAAGGTGAAAACGGAAAACTGCGAGTAAGCGAGAGCATGGTAGGGACACGGCATGCCGTGTCCGAAAAGCAGAGTAGAAGCGGACTCGGCATGCCGAGTCCCTACAAAATAACAAACAAGTACTAACCTCATCCCCAATACATTATGCTTCCCTTCCTCACTGGGAGGGGCATGGGGGAGGGGCTTCTATATTAATCTAACATGAAAAAGACATTCCTTTCAATCCTTCTGACCTTGTGTGCATTCACTGGCATCAAGGCACAGACAGAGTATGTTCCCACCGAGGCCAATCTGCGCTCGCGTGAGGAATTCCGTGACATGAAGTTGGGTATCTTCCTGCATTGGGGTATCTACAGTATGTTTGCCCAGGGCGAATGGTACTTGCAGAATGCAGTGCCCGACCGCTATGAGTATGCCAAGGTGGCGGATGCGTTCTATCCCCACAGGTATAATGCCCGCGAGTGGGTGCGTGCCATAAAGGCGGCAGGTGCCAAGTACATCTGCTTCACCACCCGTCATCACGATGGTTTCTCCATGTGGCACACCAAGCAGAGCAAGTTCAACATCGTGGAGGCCACACCCTACGGCAAGGACGTTCTGAAGGAACTGGCCGAGGCCTGTCGCGAGGAGGGCATACGCCTGCACCTCTATTATAGTCACATCGACTGGATGCGCGACGATTATCCCATGGGACGCACAGGCACAAAGTGCGGCAAGACTCGTGACAATTCCAACTGGAAGCAGTACTATGACTTCATGAATGCCCAGTTGACCGAACTGCTCACCGAGTATGGCGATGTCGGCTCTATCTGGTTCGACGGTTGGTGGGACCACGAAGAGGATACCGTACCCTTTAACTGGGAATTGCCCGGCCAGTACGAACTCATACACAAGTTGCAACCTGCCTGTCTGGTGGGTAACAACCACCATGGCGCACCTTTCGAGGGCGAGGACATCCAGATTTTCGAGCGCGACCTGCCAGGCGAGATGACCAGCGGTTTTGCCAAGCATGCCGCCAAGGTGAGCCGTCTGCCTCTGGAAACCTGCCAGACCATGAACGGCATGTGGGGCTACAAGGTTATAGACAACGAATACAAGAGCACGGCCGACATTATCCGTCTGCTCATCAACACCTCGGGCAAGGGAGCCAACCTGCTCATGAACATAGGTCCCCAGCCCAATGGCGAACTGCCTGCCGTGGCTCTGGAGCGTCTGAAGGAGTTGGGCGAATGGACCTCTGCCTATGGCGAGACCATCTACGGTACCGATGCCGGCGACATCAAACCCCAGAAGTGGGGTGTCAGCACCCAGAAGGACGGCAAGTTGTACCTGCATATCACCGCTCTGAACGAGATAGAGATGGACGAGAACGGCCAGCGCATCCTGCATCTTCCCCTGAAGCGCAAGGTTAAGTCCGTTACTGAGTTCATAGGTGGTGCAAAGGTGAAGTTCACCAAGACCAAGGAGTGCATTACCATCATCCTGCCTGCACAGGTGGACGTAGTGGACTATGTGCTGGTACTGAAGTAAAAATGAAATGGATGAAGACCCCCTCGGTCCCCCTCTAGGGGGGGAGGAACGGTGAGCGGTGAGCGGTGAGGGGTGAGCGGATGAAGCCCCCCTCGGTTCCCCTCTAGGGGGAGGAACGGTGAGCGGATGAGCGGTTAGCGGTGAGTGGTGAACCGTGAACCGTGAGCGAAAAGGACATACCTCCTCCGCTTCCAGCTCCTCCAACTTTGTCCCCCTGAGACAGGGGGACGAGCGAAGCGGAGGGGGTATGACTCTCTCACCCCTCATCCGCTCACCCGCTCACCTCTCACCTCTCACCTCTCACCGTTAAAATTAAAATACTATGAAGATAGAAGTTTGTTGTCCCGACCTTGCCAGTGTAAGGCGTGCCATAGAAGGTGGGGCAGACCGCATAGAATTGTGTACAGCCCTGGAACTGGATGGGCTGACTCCCACGAGGGAGGAGATACGTCAGGCCGTGTCCATGTGCCATGCCGCAGATGTGGTGGTGCATGTGCTCATCCGTTCCCGTGAGGGCGACTTTGTTTACAACGAGACAGAGACCGGACAGATGGCAGACGAGATTGTCATGGCCCTGGAAGAGGGTGCCGATGGCATTGTAATAGGCGCCTTGACCAAGGACGGCGACCTGGATGTGCCTATGTGTACCCGATGGATAGCCGTGGCACGCGAGTGGCAGAAGGAGCATGGCAAGGCCGACCTTGGCATCACCTTCCATCGTGCTTTCGACGTTTGCCGCAATCCCATGCAAGCCTTGGAGGAAATCATCGCCATGGGTTGCAACCGTTTGCTGACATCAGGTCAGGAACCCTCGGCAGTCAAGGGCATTCCCATGCTGAAGAAACTCGTTGAGGCCTCTGCCGGCAGGCTCTGCATCCTGGCTGGTGCCGGAGTGAGCGCAGATAACTACATGCAGATTGTAGAGGGGGCAGGTGTGAGCGAGGTGCACGGCTCTTTCAAGGGCGGTGTGCCACGGCGCTGAGATAAGAAGAGACAGGAAACAATAGAAAACTATAGGAATCCCCTAGGATGTCCTAGGAAATCCTAGGTTGTCCTGGGGGTTTCCTATAAAATAATACCAGACAATGAAGAAGCATATCCTTTCAATACTTGTGCTTGCCGTGTGCCTGTTCTCATGCACAAAGGCCAATCAGGAGGAAACGGCTCAGATGGAGTGGCGTGGACTGATGATTGATGTGAGCCGCCATTTCTATCCCATGGACGTGTTGAAGCGCCAGATAGACCTGATGGGCAACTATGGGCTCAACGTCCTGCACCTGCATCTTACCGATGCGGCAGGATGGCGCCTGGAGATAAAGAAGTATCCCCGTCTTACCGACCTTGGCGCATGGCGCACACACCAGACCTGGAAGGAATGGTGGGCACAGCGCCCTCGTGCCACCGAGGACACCAAGGGCAATGAGTGGTTTGCTCCTGCCTTCTCTGATGCGCAGAACGGCTTTGGCGGTTACTACACTCAGGAGGAGATGCGCCAACTGGTTGCCTATGCCCAGGAGCGCGGCATCACCATTGTGCCCGAGATAGAGTTCCCGGCTCATAGCGAGGAGGTGGTTGCCGCCTATCCTTGGGTGGGCTATAACCATGCCGAAATGGACATGAGCAAGGACAGCACATATATGTTCATGGCCGATGTCCTGGCCGAAGTGGCAGACATTTTCCCCTCTCCCTACATCCACGTGGGTGGCGATGAGTCTGCTACACAAAAGGGACTTCAACCCGAGGCAATGCGCCGTATACAGAAGATAGTGGAGGGTCTGGGCCGCCGCATGATAGTATGGGACGAGGGGCTGACCGACAACCCTGCTGACAGTGCACAGATCATTATGGTGTGGCGCAATCCCGATACGGCCACCGAGGCTATCCGTCTGGGACACGACGTAATCATGTGCCCCAGCAACTGGTGCTATCTGGACAGTTACCAGGACCGTCCCACGGGACAGCCCGAGGCGATGGGCGGTTACCGTCCCCTCTCGCACATCTACGAGGTGCCTTTGGACAGTGCCCTTTCCGCACAGGAAACCTCTACAGGCCGTCTCTTGGGCATACAGGCATGTATCTTTACCGAGTATGTGCCCACTCCCGAGAACCTCGAGTACCAGATATGGCCCCGTGCCCTGGCCATTGCCGAGCGTGGTCTGGGACGCACACGTTCTTATGAGGAGTTCCACCAGTGGGCGGTTGGCGTGGCCGACAGCATGCGCCAGGCCGGCATCAATGCCTTTGACCTGCGCAATGAGTATGGCCAGCGCCGCGAATCCCTCCAGCCCGTTGAGCATCTGGCCCGTGGCGCCAAGGTGAGATACAACAGCCCTTACAACTCTTTCTACAAGGCCGGTGGCGATTCCACCCTCACCGATGGAGTATGCGGTACCTGGAACAATAACGACCAGCGTTGGCAGGGCTTTATCCGCGATATCGACCTGGTGCTGGATATTGGTCAGGAGTGCGAGGTGTCATCCGTGGAACTGTCCTTCCTGCAAATCCTTGGTCCTGAGATATTCCTCCCAGCCGAGGTAAGTGTGGCCCCAATGGACAAGGCCGATGCTGACGGAACCTCCGTGTCTTATATACAGTTGATGGACTCAATTTTGGCCGATGTGCCCTTTGTGGTCCAGCCCTATAAACTTGACTTGGACCCCCAAACAAAGACACGCTATCTCCACATTACCGCCAAGCGTACACCACGTCGCGGATGGTTGTTCCTGGATGAAGTAGTGGTGCGTTGACGTATTGATGAACCAGTCCTTATACTAGGAGGATTGCAGTCCTCCTAGTATAAGGACTGTAGTCCTCCTAGTAAGAGGACTCGTTAATATTTATTGTCTAAGTCAAATCGTCAATGACCGATTTGGGTTTGAGAATTTTGGTTAGCTACTACCTGTCTTCATTATTATAATGCTTGACATTGGTATCCGATAACTTCGTTTTATGTCCTCATGATGTCTGTATTATGTCGTCAATTGACCTTTTTATGTCATAATATTGGGTGTTAAGTGAATTTTTCTTATATTTGTATGCATAAACATTGAATATCTTTCGCGATTCCAACGATATGAAGCTTCAATTCAAACTTGAATACGTGACAACATGGGGACAGGATGTCCGTGTGGAGATAACAGTAAAACGTAGGCGTGGTGCAGATTTGACTCATGCACACCAACTGAACACCCAGGACGGTGTGAACTGGAGTGGGGAAGTGGTTCTTCACGAAAAGGACGCACAGTCTTTCAGCTATAATTATTTTATTGGAGCGGGAGATGAGGTTGTTCGCCGGGAATGGTGCGGTGTCCCGAGGACATTCCCATACGAGCAGGGCAAAACCTTCCTGCTTCAGGATTACTGGAAGGAGATCCCCATCCTCAGTCATCTGTACTCTTCTGCCTATAGTCATTGTGTGGCACGTTCCCTGGCTCAGGAACCCAATATAACGTATTACGACCGCACGCTCTTGTTCCGTGTGCAGGCCCCCCAGTTGGTGAAAGGCCAGCAGTTGGCTTTGCTGGGTTCCCTGCCACAGTTGGGCGAGTGGATGCCCGAACGTGCCATGAGGATGAGCCGGGGCGGTACGCACGAGTGGTGTCTGGCCCTGAGCGCTACGGGACTTCAGTTCCCCTTTGAATATAAGTATGTGGTCATTGACGAGAATTCCGGCGACCTCATAGCGTGGGAAGGCGGCGAGAACCGTATCTCCCCAAGGGTGGAGAACTTTGCTCCGGAGGAATATGTCATGGAAGCATATACTCCCAATACCTCCAAAGACAATATGCTTTTGGCCCCGAATACCGTGCAGGTTATCTGGGACCGCCGCTTGCGCATTGCCGATGAGCACTGGAAGACGGCAGGAGTGGTGATACCAGTCTTCTCCCTGCGTAGCCAGCATAGTCAGGGTGTGGGCGACTTTGGCGACCTGCACATGCTTGTGGATTGGGCCAACAGGACCGGCATGCGTGTCATCCAGTTGTTACCGATATATGACACCACCCAGACATCAACCTGGACGGACTGCTATCCGTACAATGCCATCAGTATCTATGCACTGCATCCAATGTACCTGGACCTCAGCCAACTGGCGGAGGTTTCGGACGAGGCATTTATGCAGGAGTATCATCGCGAGCGCGAGGAACTGAACGCTTTGGCCCAGGTCGATTACGAGCGTACCTTCCACATGAAGATGCGCTACCTGCACAGATTGTATGAACAGGACGGTGAAGCGGTGCTGGCTTCGCCTGCCTGCAAGGACTTTATACGCCGGAACGAGGAATGGCTGATATCATATAGTGTGTTTTGCCATCGCAGGGACGAGGAGGGAACCAGTTACTTCCCTTCATGGCACATGCTTTCCGTCTACGACGAGAAGGAAGTACGTGCCTATGCAATGGAAAAGGTTAGGGAGACAGGTTTCTATATATATGTACAATACCTGCTTTCTGCACAATTGTCCGATGTTACATCCTATGCACGCAACAACGGAGTCCTGCTCAAGGGAGATATCCCCATAGGCATATCACGTACAAGCGTGGAAGCCTGGACAGAACCGGAGTACTTCAACATGCAGGGTTCGGCAGGTGCTCCGCCAGACGATTTCAGCGCGGACGGCCAGAACTGGGGTTTCCCCACATACAACTGGAAACGTATGCAGCAGGACGGCAACCGTTGGTGGATACGTCGTTTCCGCAAGATGGCAGAGTACTTCGATGCATACCGCATAGACCATGTGCTGGGTTTCTTCCGTATCTGGGAGATTCCCGTTTCGGCACGAAGCGGATTGCTTGGTCATTTCGAACCGTGTCTGCCACTGAGCATAGAGGAGATAGAGCAGGCAGGACTGGAGTGGCGCGAGAAGTTCTTTACCACACCTTATATTACGGACCGTTTCCTTCGCTCCCTGCTGAAGGACCAAGCCGATGTCGAGGAACTCCGTTCTGCCTTCCTTGAAGCCCAGGGACCTGACTGGTACAGCCTGCGAGAGGAGTTCAGCACAGAGCAACAGATATACGGGCACTTCGGCAACGTGGACGACAATCCGCATGCCCAGGCCATCAGGGATGCGTTGTGCAAGGTGGTGCAGAACGTGCTCTTCCTGCCCTTGGAGGGTGGTTTCGTGCCCCGCATTTCTGCACAGAAGACGTATGTATACGAATCACTGTCCGCATCGGAGCGTGAGGCGTTCAACCGCATTTACGAGGACTTCTACTATTACAGGCACAATGATTTCTGGGGGGCAGAGGCAATGAAGAAACTCCCTGCCCTAGTGGAGGCAACCCAGATGCTCTGTTGTGCCGAGGATCTGGGAATGGTACCTGCTTGCGTTGCCCCTGTGATGAGCCAGCTGAGGATTCTCTCTCTGGAGATACAGGCTATGCCAAAGGACTTCGGTGTACGCTTCGGACGTTTGGAGAACAATCCGTACATGTCGGTAGTTACAATCTTTACCCACGACATGCCCACCCTGCGCCTATGGTGGCAGGAGGATGAAGAACGCCGTCAGCAATACTTCAATGAAATGTTGCAGAAGGACGGGCGTGCACCGGAGGTTATGCCCGGCTGGTTGTGCGAGGAGGTAGTGGCGCGTCATTTGTTCTCTCCCTCCATGTTGTGCCTGATTTCCTTGCAGGACTGGCTTTCTATGGACGAAGGACTGCGTTCCGACAATATAGAGCAGGAGCGCATCAATGTTCCGGCCAATCCTAATCACTATTGGCGTTACCGCATGCACCTGACCATAGAGCAACTGATGCAGGCTGATGCCTTTAATGAAAAGGTAAGGATGATGATAGAGCGTAGTGGTCGTGCCTAATTATGTATATTCTCTGGATGTATTCCAGTTTATATCCCGACAGGAATTGTATATGTAGTTTTTATATAAAATTATAGATAATGATAGAAATGAAAAAACTTTATTTAATTCTTCTGAGTGTCTTTTCAATGCTTGCTCCGGTGTGTGCCAAGCAGTTTGTAAACCTTACTCCCCTGCCAAAGCAGATGACCGTTGGGGAGGGCCAGTTCCGTTTCTCCAAATCATATACTGTGGGAGCAGCCCTGTTGCCCGACAGCCTGCAGGCCGAGGCCGTTAGATTTATGGATGTAATCCAGGAGACTACTGGCTGCAAAGGTAAACTTTCAAAGAGCAAGAAGGCCGACATCTGCATGACCGTGGACAAGAGCATCGCCTACGAGGGCTACCGTCTGAGCGTTACAAAGAAGAACGTAAACATAAGCGCCAGCAGCGCACGTGGCTTCTTCTATGCTTTCCAGACCCTGAAGAAGATTATGCCTGCCAATGTGATGGCAGAACTGAGTGTGGTGGATGCACAGAAGGTGCTGCCTTGGTTCAAGACCACCAAACGCCCCGAAATCCCCTGTGTGGAGATAGACGACGAGCCTCGTTTCTGGTACCGTGGCTTCATGCTGGATTGTGGTCGCCACTTCTTCACCGTGGACGAGATAAAGCATATTCTGGACGGTTTGGCAATATACAAGTTCAACTACTTCCACTGGCATCTGACCGAAGACCAGGGCTGGCGCTTCGAGGTGAAGAAGTATCCCCGCCTGACCACCGTTGGTTCCGTGGCTCCCGATTGCCGTATGACTGACATGAAGAAGGGCCACTATTGGTTGGGCAAGCCCTACGGTCCCTACTTCTACACCCAGGAGCAGTGCCGCGAGATAGTGGAGTATGCACGCAACCTGCACATAGAGGTGATTCCCGAGATAGACATGCCCGGTCACATCATGGCAGCCCTGGCGGCTTATCCCGAGTTCAGTTGCAATCCCGAGGGTGAGCATAAGGTGCAGACCTTCCAGGGTGGCGTGTGGAGCGACGTGCTCAACGTGGGCGACCCCAAGGCCGTTCAGTTTGCACGCGACGTGCTCACTGAGGTGATGGATGTGTTCCCCGGACAGTATGTGCACATCGGTGGCGACGAATGCCCCACCAGTGCATGGGAAACCAATGCCATGTGTCAGGAGCATCTGGCCAATCTGGTTAAGGAGGGCAAGGTTAAGGACCTCGGACAGGACAGCAAGCACCGCTTCCGCCCCCTGCAGAGTTATTTCATCACACAGATGTATGACCATATCAAGGCTCGCGGACGCAAGATGATCCTTTGGAACGAGAGCGTGACCGCCGCCGGTGCCGATTTGGACCTGATAAAGAGCACAGGTGCTACCATCTTCTGCTGGAACCCCTGCCAGCAGGGCGCTGCCATTGCGGCTTCGCTTGGCTTGGATGCCGTCATCTCTGAATGGGGCCCCGGTTGCTACTACATCAACCGCAAGCAGCACGACGGAGAGGGCGAACCCGTGGCTGCCGGCAATGGTGGCAAGAACGACCAGTTGCCTGCCGTTTATGCCTACAAGCCCGTGCCCGACAAGGTGAGCAATCCCGAATGGAAAAAGCATTATGTGGGCGTGCAGGCCACATTCTGGACGGAGCATGTTTCCGACATCAAATACTGCGACTATCTTGCCTTCCCCCGTCTGCTGGCAGTTGCCGAGGCAGCATGGAGCCCCGAGGAGAAGAAGAATTTTGAAGACTTCCGCACACGTTTCACTGCTGATACCGTGTTGTTTGACCTGACAGGTCGTCTGTACGGCAAGCACTTCATCGCAAAGTGAGACGAACGTAAAATAGAAAAGTGAATACTGAGAACCCAAAGATAGCAGTTCTGATTAGCGGCGGCGTGGATAGCGCCGTCGTTACTCATTTGCTGGTGGAGCAGGGATACAAGCCCGACCTGTATTATATTAAAATAGGTATGGAGGGCGAGGATTCCTCGTGCACAGCGGAGGAGGATATAGAACTCAGTATGGCCACGGCGCGCAAGTACAATCTGAAACTGGAGGTCATAGACCTGCAGAAGGAGTATTGGGAGCGCGTGGTTGGCTATGCCATAGAGAGGGTAAAGATGGGCCTTACCCCCAACCCCGATGTGATGTGCAACCGCCTCATCAAGTTCGGTGCCTTCGAGGAGAAGGTGGGTCACAAGTACGACAAGATAGCAACGGGCCACTATGGACGTATCATAGAAAAGGACGGCAAGTACTGGTTGGGTGTTGCCAAAGACCCCGTGAAGGACCAGACGGACTTCCTGGCACAACTGTCTGGAGTGGAGATAAGCCGCCTCATCCTCCCCCTGGGCGACCTGATGAAGGAGGATGTCCGCCGGATAGCCGCCGAGGCCCGTCTGCCGCAGGCCAAGCGCAAGGACAGCCAGGGCATCTGTTTCCTGGGCAAGATAAACTATAACGACTTCCTGCGCAAGTTCCTTGGCGAACAGGAAGGTAAGGTGATAGACATAGAGACAAATCGCATAGTGGGTACGCACAAGGGCTTCTGGTTCCATACCATAGGCCAGCGCAAGGGTCTTGGCCTGAGCGGAGGACCGTGGTTCGTGGTCAAGAAGAACGTCAGGAAGAACGTTGTCTTCGTGGCTCACGGATGGGACACCCAGTTGCAGTACGGCCATGTCTTCCGCCTGGCAGACTTCCATGCCATAACAGAGCCCCTGCCAATCAGTGAGGGTGACTCTCCCATGGAAATCTCCTTCAAGGTGCGCCACGTTGACCACTTTATGGATGGAACGATAGAGCGCGATGGCGAAGGCTACATCGTCCGCTCGCCCCAGCCCATCCAGGGCATAGCCCCCGGTCAGTTCGGGTGTATCTACGACCGCGAGAAGACAATATGCTGGGGTAGCGGAGAGATAAGCGTATAGGGGAACGGAAAGGTGAAAGGTGAAAACGGAAAACTGTTTTCAGATAAATAAAAACATGCAAGCAATAATCTTAGCCGCCGGAATGGGCAAGCGCCTGGGCGAGTTTACAAAAGAGAATACCAAGTGTATGGTGCAGGTGAACGGCACCAGACTCATAGATCGTGTGCTTGGGCAGTTGTCCGCACTGAACCTCAACCGCGTGGTCATCGTGGTGGGTTATGAAGGACAGAAACTGATGGACTACCTCGGCAACAGTTACAACGGCATGCCCATAGAGTATGTCAACAACCCCATATACGACAAGACCAACAACATCTACTCCCTTGCCCTGGCCAAGGAGCAGATGCAGGAGGATGATACCCTGCTCATAGAGAGCGACCTCATCTTCGACGACAAACTCTTCTCCCTTATCCTGGAGAATCCGTATCCCAACCTTGCCCTCGTGGCAAAGTACGAGACATGGATGGACGGCACCATGGTATGCATAGACGACGAGAACAACATCGTGAACTTCGTCCCCAAGGCTGCCTTTCGATACGAGGAGGTGGACAAGTACTACAAGACCATCAACATATACAAGTTTTCCAGAGAGTTCAGCAAGACGAAGTATGTCCCCTTCCTGGAGGCCTACTCCAAGGCCGTGGGCAACAACGAGTACTACGAGAATGTCCTGCGCATCATCACCTTCCTGAACAGCAAGGACCTGAAGGCCCTGCCCATTACCGACGAGAAGTGGTACGAGATAGACGACAAGCAGGACCTGGACATTGCCGAGGCTCTCTTTGCCGAGGAACAGGATATCATGCGCAAGTACTACGGCCGTTTCGGCGGTTACTGGCGCTTCCCCAAGATGCTTGACTTCTGCTATCTGGTGAACCCTTATTTCCGTGCCTCCAAGATAATAGACGAGATGCAGGCCAACTTCCGCACGCTCATTGCCGAATACCCGTCTGGCATGAAGGTGAACACCCTGCTGGCAAGCAAGTGCTGGGGTGTGAAGGAGGACTATATAGTTCCGGGCAATGGTGCCGCCGAACTGATTAAGGCATTGATGGAAATTCTGCCCGGCACGTTGGGCATCACCCGCCCCACGTTCGAGGAATATCCTAACCGTCGCGAGGCAGACACGCTCGTCACCTTCGTTCCCCAGAACAACGAGTTCCGCTATTCGGCACAGGATCTCATGGACTTCTTCGGCAAGAATCCTGCCGACAATATCCTGCTCATCAACCCCGACAATCCCTCCGGCAACTTCATCCCCGTGGAGGACATCTGCATGCTGGCCGACTGGTGCGAGAAGCGTGGAGTAAGGCTCATTGTGGACGAGAGTTTCGTGGATTTCAGCGAGGGATGGGAGCAGAACAGCCTCCTGTCCGACAAAATACTGGAATGTTATCCGCACATGCTGGTAATGAAGTCCATCAGCAAGAGTTATGGTGTGCCTGGCATACGCTTGGGCATCCTCTGCTCTGCCGATGTGGAAATCATCTCGAAGATAAAGAAGATGGTAAGCATCTGGAACCTCAACTCCTTCTGCGAGTTCTTCATGCAGATATACACCAAGTACGAGAAGGACTACAAGCGTGCTTGCGACAAGTTCATCGAGGAACGAAACGACTTCGAGGCCAAACTGCGTACAATTCCCTTCCTGCGTGTCATTCCCTCTCAGGCCAACTACTTCCTTGTGGAGGTTCTGCCTCCATTCACGGCCAAGACCCTTGTCCTGCGCATGCTCAAGGAGCACAACATCCTCATGCGCGACTGCTCTGGCAAGGGCGGTTTTGATGGCAAGCAGTACATGCGCATCGCCGTGCGTGACCACGAAGACAACACTAAACTGATTTATGCACTTCGCAAGATAGAAGAGGGAAATTGATGAAAGAAACGATATGCATCTGTGGCGGAGGTTCGTTGGGTCATGTCGTGGCAGGTTATCTGGCGACAAAGGAGCATGTTAATGTCAATGTCCTGACGCAAAGACCGTCATGCTGGAACTCGGTATTGCACATTACTACACCAGAGGGTGATGTCCTTGACGGACATCTGCATCTTGTCACTGACAATCCTGCTCTTGCCCTGAAGGATTGTTCCATAGTCCTTTTGTGCCTGCCTGGGTTTGCCATCAAAGAGCAACTGCACAGGATAAGCCCCTATGTCAACGAACATACATACGTAGGTTCGGTATTTTCCTCTACGGGATTCTTTTTTCATGCTCTGGAGATTTTGGACGGGAATGTCCCGCTTTGGGGTTTCCAGCGTGTACCTTTCATAGCACGTACAACCCGATATGGCGAGAGTGCCAACCTGCTGGGTTACAAGAACGCCCATAACATTGCCGTAGAGCGAAGCAATGACAAGGAGGCATTTAGAGTAAAGATAGAAACGCTCTTCAATGCGCCTGTACGTCTGTTAGGCAACTATTACGAGGCCAGCCTGACGAATAGCAACCCCTTGCTCCACACGTCTCGCCTTTATACCATGTTCGGTGGGGAAAACGAAGGTAGGGTGTTCCCGAGGATGATACTTTTCTATGAAGAATGGACAAGAGAGGCGGCCCAACTGCTCATAGCCATGGACGAGGAGTTCTTCCGCCTGTTGGACGTGTTGCCTGTAAGCAAGGGCTATCTCCCGAGAATTTTGGACTACTACGAAAGTCATGATGCAGACTCATTGGCTCGTAAACTGTCCTCCATTCAAGGTTTCAAGGGCATCACCTCTCCCATGGTGCAGACTGAAGAGGGTTGGGTTCCGGATTTTAGAAGCCGCTACTTTACAGAAGACTTTCCCTATGGCCTGCACTATATCTGGAAACTGGCACATGAAAAGAGTATTCTTGTGCCTAATATAGATAAGGTATATGAGTGGGGGATGGGTAAGGCCCTCAGCCTCTGCCGAACAGATATTTCCTGAATATCGTGCTTATGCGCAGGATGTTGCTTGTTATTATGCAGAAGGCTATGACAACAAGTGCGATGAGTACCGACAGGGTGAGGTCTATGGCAAAGTTGTGCTTGTTCAGTTTGAAGAATGCACCCACGGCAGGCAGATTGGGCAGGAACAGGAAGTGAATCAGGTATATGTCCAATGTGCGCCGGCCGATGTATTGCAGGCTGCTACCGATGAATGTCATCTTTGAGAAGTACGGGGCATAGTGGCGGAAGTACATGAAGGTTATGGTCAGCAGTATGAACTTTGCCAGGGTGGAGGGCAGGTTGGCCCATGCCATGCGCAGGGTGTGCCACTTGAGCACGTCCATGGTGCAGAATATAACCAGTGTCACTATTATGGGGAAGAACCACTTGGAGTCCATGATGCGCTGTGCCACGTTCCAGTAACGTCTGACGATGTTGCCGAAAAGGAAGAAAGGCATGTATTTCATCAACTGTATCAGCGATGTGTCGTCAAGTAGGGTGGTAGGTTCCTTCAATCTGTATCCGTCCGCCCACCAGCATAGTTTGGGCAGGTAGCACGTTTCGTATGCCACCAAAGAGAGGATGAAGAAAAGGGTTATCGGTATCCATGACTTGCGTCCTATCTTTGATTCCAGATAGCAGAAGACATAGTACAGTACGAACATGTAGAGCAACACTATTGTAAACCAGTATCCTCCCTTGGTGGGAGATTGCAGGTTGGACTCCACGGCAGGCCAGAATTTAGGGTAGAGTGCCGCACACGAGAACAGGAAGAACACCACCGTGGGTATTATCTGTATGCGTATCTTCTTGCCCAAGAGCGACAGGAAGGTCTCGAACTTCCACGTCAGCGAAGCCTTGTATGCCAGGAAACCGCTCACGAAGAAGAACAGGGGCATGCGGAATAGCATCAGGAAGGACATGGATGACGACTGCTTTACCGGTTGCAGGAACCCCATCTGTGCCACGTGGTATGCCACCACCAGTATCATGGTAAAACCACGCATGGCATCAAGCCATTCCATGCGTTCCTTTTTGTTCGTGCTTTCTGTGTTGATGCTGTCCATCGCTTGCCTGTTGTTAGTTGTGTGCCGTGGCGGTATAGACGATATGTCCGTACAAAAATAGTAAAAATTATTTTGTTGTTCACTGAATAATCCCTATTTTTGCATTAAAATCTTCCGAGGATGATATCACAGGCACAACACGATTCGCTTAGGGCAAAGTATAGTCCGGATGGTTCTCCCCTGCGCCGTCAGCAGGAGAGAATGCTGGAAATCCTGTGCGAAATAGACAGGATCTGCAAGAAGCACGGAATACGTTATTGGCTGAGCAGCGGTACTCTGATTGGTGCCGTCCGCCATGGAGGTTTCATCCCTTGGGACGATGATCTGGATATTGAAATGATGCGTGAGGACTATGACCGCCTGATGGATGTCTTGCCTGGCGAGTTGCCATCCACCATGGCCTTGCAGACACACGAGACAGACCCCACGTATTTCTTCTACTATGCCAAGGTGCGTGACCGTCGTTCCATTCTGGCCGAGGGCAACAACTACGACCGCATGTGGAAGGAACAGGGCATATACATAGACATATTCCCCTTGGAGCGCCAGCCTCTCTCCATTCACAAGATAAGCGAAAAGACCGTGGGACACATGTACAAGATCTGGCGCACCTGCACGGACGATGCCGTTGGGATAAGAAAGGTGATGAGGCTGTTCCATTTCAACCGTCGCTTTGTCTTCCCCGTCCTCCGCCTGTTGTGCCGCCTGTCAGGTACTGATGTCATTACCAGTGGCATGGGCATACCTTACCACAATCCACGTTATGCGCGGGACATTTTCCCGTTGGCCACACAGAAGTTCGAGGGGATTGATTTTCCTGTTCCTCACAACTACGACCGCATGTTGCGCCTGATGTATGGCGACTACATGAAGTTGCCACCTGAAGAGAGTATCACTGCACATTGCGCAAAACTAGAATTCCAGGATTAAGCATCCTGACGACATTAGATAGCACATCCGCCCACGACTTATATTGTCCTACTGGACAACAAATATGGGAAAAATGAAGGCAATCCGGAAATCCAGGATTGCCTTCATGAGTATGAACTGTTCGTTATTACTTCATGAATACGAAATACACCGCCATGATCATGCACACGAAGGCGGCGAGGTGGTTCCAGTGCAGGGATTCGCCTCGGAAGCATGTTACGGTGTAGATGGTGAAGACCACGAGGGTGATTACCTCCTGGATAATCTTCAACTGAAACAAGGAGAAGGGACCTCCGTTGCCACGGAAACCATAGTGGTTGGCCGGAATCATGAAGCAGTATTCCATCAGTGCCAGACCCCACGATATGAGGATGATGACGTACAGAGGCGTGTTGCCGTGCAGGATGTGCATATCCTGCAACTTCAGGTGTCCGTACCATGCAAGTGTCATGAATATGTTGGACACGATAAGGAGGAGAATGGGTAGAATGTAATTCATATAGGTTTAGAGTTTACTGAGTAGTGAGTAGTGGGCGATTTTGTTTTCCGTTTTCCGTTTTCCGTTTCTTTGTCCCCCTGAAACAGGGGCGACGAGGAGCGTATCGACGGAGGGGGTATGATGTAAATAAGTTTTCCGTTCGTCATAGAACACTGATGACACAGATGCGACGGATTTACACAGATTCTGTTCCGCTCACCTTTTACCTTTCCGTTTTCCGTTCGTTTTACCTTGTCAGGGCGAACTTCATGCTAAGGCCGAAGTCCTGTGTTACGGTGGGATATGCCGATGACGAGAGCAGAGGAGCGGAGCGCTGGCGGTCGTAGAAGAGCGTCATGGTAACGTAGCGGCTCATGGTATAGTCTGCACGGAACGAGGCCTTTACCGCCTTGTTGCCGGAGGTTGCCTCGGACAGGCCTGTCTGAATGTCACGGCGGATGGCATCCTGATTGCGTATTGAGAAGTCGAAACGCAGGGACAAGGCATGTGCAAAGTTGCTCTTGCTGCTGCTCTTTATGTTCTCGCGTCCGTCACTACGCGTTTCGCGGCTCTTCAGGGCACGGCTCTTTGAGGTGCTGCGCATGGCCTTCTTGCTGGCACGCTTGCTGCCGAAGATGCTGCCCAGACGGAAATCGTTTATCTTGTATCCCCATCCCAGGACGAAGTCGCGTGACCCCGTCTCCGTAAGTTGTGCGCTGGTGATGGACAGGTTCATGACGCGGGTGGTGCGGTACTCGGCCTTCAGGGTCATGTTGTTGTGAAATGTGAAGTTCAGGCCGATAAGCGGAGCGAAACTCTCGTTTATGCTCACAGTGCTGATGTCGTAGCAACTGCTGGGTTGGAATGCCCCGGTAGCCTGATTGGTGGTGAAGCCCATATCCGTGCCGTGCATGAACTCCATCCACGAAGCGTATGAGTTGTAGGAACCCACGGCATATACGCTCTTGTAGCCGTGTGTCACCGTCACGCTCTTGAAGTAGTCGCGTATGAAGGGCAGGTTGGAAAGGCCCTTGTAGGTCAGTGTCCAGTTGGGGAGCATCCTTGCCAGAGACGGGAAGATGTTCAGTTCGCGTGTGGTGCCTCCACCGGTGTATGCGGCAAGGAAGGCCGGTACCATCACGTCAGCCCCGTACATGTTGGCCGGCGTGGTGTTGCCCTTTGCCGGGTCTCCGGCACTGCCCAGATAGGGACGGCCCGACGGGTCCTTGCCACCGATGTACTGAGCCTCCACACGCTGCTGGTAGATGGGAAGCAAAGCACGGAAATTTTCGAACGTAGGACTGTAGTAACCGTTGGAGGCATTGCCTGTACCGGCAAAGGCCGAACCAAGGGAAACGATGGTCATGTTGAAGGAACCTGTCTGCGTGGTGGGCGAACCCTCATACATATATTGTATGCTCTTTGAGCGGTTCATGGTGCGGGACATGTTCAGGTCTATCTTCAGGTCGGTGAAGGGTTCCAGTGTGGCCTTTATCTGCAGATCCTCTGTGGTGGACGAGGTGGCAGGGGTTGACAGGCTGTCTGCACAGATGAGCCAGCCGCGGTCCTTAGCCGTCTCTATGTAGTTGTCGGACACGAAACCGAAACCGAAGCCTACACCGGGGGCGAAGCCATGGGCAGAGGTCATGCGCTGACCCAACAAGTCGCCTACCTCCGGCATGAAGCCCGACATGGACAGATTGTATGAGTTGCTGTACGATACGGATACATTCCTTACCATCATGGCAAGTCGTGCTCCTGCCTGTGCCCACTTGTACCACTTCTCTTCGCTCAACTTGGGCTTTGCTATCACGTTGATACGCACCTTGGCCGTATCTATGGCCTGTGTCATCAGCACAATCTTGTTTTCGTCCAGTTTCTTGTACTTCACCTTGTAGTCGTGACCCTTGCTGTTCTGGATGCGGACGATGAGGCGCTTTGACTTCTGGTTGTGTGTTATGGTCATGGCACTGTCCGGGGCAAGCACTATTTCGCGTGCATAGCCTTGCGTGCGCTTCTTCCTGTCCTTCTGGGCCGATGTGCCCTTGGCATTGGACTGCGTGCCCTTGGGCATGGTGCGTGCCAGTATGCTGTCCACGCTCTCACCGGTCCTCTTGGATTCCTCCTCGGCCTTCAGGCGTGCCTCTTCCATCTTGTCCTTTTCGCGCTGTTCCTTTTCCTTCTCACGCTTCTTCTCGTTGCGCTTCTTGTTGGCCTCGGACTTGGCATTGGAGGCAGAGAAGACACGGTTCACCTCCTTCAGGAAGGGAGACTTGTTGTATAGGGTCTCCAGTGCCAGTTTGCCATTTACGTTTATGCTGCGCTGTGTGTTGATGGTATGGCCCAGACTGGTTCCGTCCTCCAGTTCGGCACCACGTTTCCATGAATATTGCGAGTTGTAGGATGCATCGGCAGTTATCCAGTCAAATGCCGGCAACTTGTTGATGGGCAGTTTGTAGGACATCGTGGCACTCTGGCTGTAGTCCAGCGGACGGCCGAAGCCGGCAAGGCTGAGGTTCACACTGTCCTTCCATGCCTCGTACTCATCGGGATAGAGGTCCTTGTTGACCACCACATTGGGCTGTTCCACCTCGGCATGCGTGGCACTCTGGAAGGAGAAATGCAGAGCCTTGAAGATGTCCCAACGCAGTGAGAAGTTGCGGTTCCACAGATATGTGCTGCTCCATGTTACTGGCAGAGCCTGGGAATTGCCGATGTTCTCCAGGTCGCGCTCCTGCAGTTCATAGTATGTACGTCCCAGGTCAGTGTTGAAGGTAACGCTCTGCGGAGCGAACGCTATGTTCTGGTCCTTTATTATCTGTGCCCACTTGTTCTTGGTACTCCACTTGCTGAAGGGTTCCCAGTTCTTCCAGTTCGGCGACCAGGCATAGGACATGGAGGCCTTCCATGATTTGTTGTACTCATAAACCGTGGTCTCTCCCTTGTCCTCGCTCTCCGAACTGGAGTATGAGAAGGTGAAGTTGGCAGGGTCGTAGGGCATGGGATGCTTCTTGCTGGCGATGTTCACCTTGGCTCCGGTAATGGAGAAGTTGCGGTTCACGGACCTGGTGGATGTCAGGGAGACAATGGAGTCCTTCTCCTCCTGTGTCTGCGTGGCATCCAGGGCATCGGACAGGAGCATGTCCGTGTCGAGCGGGTTGTACTTGGGCTTGACAATGTGCTTGCTGTAACTGTAGTACACGGGAACAGTCACCTTGGCCTTTTCTGGCAGAAGGCGGCCCAGGTCGGCACTGGTGGTGAACTGATACTGATAGTCATCCTTGTCGCTGCGCTCGGACACCGTCTGCTCAATGCCGCCGAAGCCTGCCGTCACCATCTTGCCGGTGGCAGAGAAGGAACCTATGTCGGACAACTGTATGTTCAAGTTGCCCTGTGCGGCCCAACCGCCTTCGTTGGTGAATTCCTGCAGGCGCAGTTCGTTGACCCACACCTCCACGCTGCGGTTGGCATCGGCATGGTTGCGCACACCTATCATTATGGTCTTCACCTCGCCCAGTGAGGGATTTCCTATCACCGCTATGCGGTTGCTGGGTTTGTCGGGGTCGTAACCTGTATAGAGTTGGCTGTAGGAAACGCCGTTCTTGTTGCGCAGACGCTTCAGGTCTACGAGCATGTCCAGATCGAAGTCGAACATGTTTGCTTCGGGCCATACCGCCACGCGGTCGTCATAGGAGTTGTTGTTGTACTTGCCGCTGCTCTTGATGGGAGTCAGTTCCAAGGGTATCTCGTACTCGTAGTAGTTGTTTCGGTAATCGGAACCCAGACGCAGGAACACGCTCACCTGACCGCTCTGCAACGGAGTGGCGTCGGGGTCTGTTGCCTCCAGTTGGTTGGCATGGGCAAAGAGTTGTAGGTGCCTGTACTTGCGCATGTCGTACTTCACGCTCTTGTACACGGCACGGGCATCGTTGGGACCGAGGTTCTTCACCGTCAGGGCCAGGGCCTGCTCGTTGCTCTCCATTAGTGTACCGCTGCTGGCATCCGTAACACGTGATATGCCGGGGGGGACGACATAGTTCACCGGCACACGGTCGTTGTTCTCCTCAATGTTCACCGCCGTTATGGTGAAGTCGGTGTTGGCACTGGTGGCCACATTGCCGGCATACAGGGTGTTCTCGTATGTACGCCAGTCGCCATGCACGAGGTCCAGAGTGCCGAAGCGCAGGATTACCTCGTCCGTGAAGTTCGTCATATACATGCGCATGAAGCGGATGTTGGAGAAGTCGGATATGCCGCCTATGCTCTCGCGGTCGGAATCGTGCAGGGGAATGCGGATAAGGTACCAGTCTATGTTCTCTATCTCGCCGTTGCGCAGGGTCACGGTAGAGGTGCGTGTGTCCGAAACATACTTGCCGCCGGGGCGCAGGTTTTCTGGAGTGATGGGCAGATGGTACTGCCAGTACTTCTCGCTTTCGCCCAGGGTGTAGTCTGTGTTGATGTCCTCAATGTCCGGAGTGTTCTTCCATGCCGTTTCGTAGTTTTCTGGCGAGTTCTCGCTGTCGGGCGAGTTGCCTTGGGGCATGTTGATGCGCTTGTATCGCTTCAGCACGGGCACCTTGTCGCGGTCGTAGTCCGAACCGCGGAAGTAGTGGTAGTTGTCGTTGGCAGGGTCGGCCAGCAGTTGCTGGCGCACGGTATCGGGCAGATGTGCCAATGAACCGCCGTTCAGTTCGTTCCAGAAGTCCATGTAGGCTCCGTAGGTCTGCTCCTGGGCGTCACTCAGACCGTTCAGACCAAGGTCCTGCTTTTCGCGTGAGCCTCCCTCGTTGTTGAATGCGTAGGTTATGCTGTTGGTCTTGGGCACATAACCCCATGCAGTCTGCTCCACATAGTTCATGTTGCCGTCTATGGGCAGTCCGCTCTCGTATGCTTTTCTGCCGTCCTTCAGGATGTCCTCGCTTATTTCTCCAAGGTTTATATAAAGGTCTCCGCCCAATTTCTGCTTTGTGGTGCCGTCCCTCTTCTCGTAGAAGAAGGGGTCCATGAGCCAGAACTCTATGTACTCGACGTTCTGTGCCTCGAAGTCGGTGTTGTCCATCTTGCGCATCATGCCGCCCCAACGTTTCTCGGGGTTGAGCAGGTTGCCACGGGCATCCACCTCGGTTGTGAGGTTGTAGGGGCCGCGCTCCTGCGGATAGAAGGCCATGTTCAGGACGTTCAGCGTAGAGTTGCTGTTGTAGGAGGTCTGCGACTTGTTGGGGTATAGTTCCAGTTCGTAGACGGCACGGACATAGTGGTTGGACAACTGGTTCAGATCGCTCTTGATGTGACTTGGGGTCAGCGTGGAACTCCTGTTCGTAAAGATGGGGTCCACGCAATACCATGCAAGCAGGGCACGGTTGTAGCCGTAGGCCACGTCATTGGTCAGCCTGCTCTCGGCAAAGCGTCCGGCAAGGTTGCTGTTCCTTGAAGGGCTGGGCGCGGAGGCTATCTGCCAGTAGGTGGGCTGGATAAGAGTGGTCTTGCGCTTTGTGTCCTCAAAGTCGTCCAGATATGATGCACCTCCCTGTGCCGTGCCGCTCTGTCCGGCTATCAGTTGTGCCACTTGTGCGTCAAAACTGATATTGCTCGGCTGGGTGGCGTCGACAAACGGAATGGCATCGAGCCAGTTGGTGAGCCATTGCGCCTTGTGCTTCCATGAAACATGCATACCCCAGAGGATGTTGTTCAGGGCCTCGTTGCCCATGCTCACCTTGGTGGTCAGTGGCTGTTCGCTGAGATATTGGAAGGTACCGCCGATGACGAGGTTCTTGTTCACCTGGTAGTCGGCATTGAAGCCCACGAAGGTCTTGCGTTGCATGCCATAAGTGTCGTTGCTCTCCACGGAGGCGCTGATGGGAGTGCCGGCATCTATGATGCCCTGGTTTATGATGGTGACACGACCATTGTTGTAGTCAACGATGTAGTCCGTATTCTCCACCAGTGTGACGCCACCTGCCGTGACCACAACCGAACCCGGTGCTATGTTGTATGCCCCGAGGTCTATCTCGTTGGCGGCCGAACCCTTGTATTGTCCGGTAAGCAGGAACTTGTTCTTCTCTGCCATCTGCTTGGCGGCAGTCTTGGTGGTGTCGTAAAGTTCCTGGAACACATACTTGTCTGCCATAGCCTTGCCTCCACGTGCCTCTATCCATTGGCGCAGATGCTGGCCGAAAGGTTCTGCCACGGGGAAGATGATGCGGCCCTTGTACACGGTGTATCCGTCTATGAAGTCAAACTGTCCGTTGGGGTGGGGCTTGTTGTTGGCATCCAGTCGATCCAGGTTCATGGCACGGAGCAGGATGGTTCCCTTCAGGGTGTCCTCGGGCAGGTAGTTGAGATACACGCCGCTGGAGTCCGACTGGTACTTGATGTCCAGACGGAATTTCTCCTTCTGCAGGGTGTTGGCGCCAAGGGGATAGATATTGCGCATCATCAGTCTCCATGTGGGGAGCGACGGACTGGTGGTGCTTCCCTTCAGCATCTTCAGCATCAGTGCCTGGTCGGTGCTTGTCAGGTCGCTGGAGAACTCACCCACCTGATAGGTCTGTGCACCGTAGGTGTATTCGTAGGCCACGGCCAGAATGTCGTCGGGCTGCAGAGTGGTGTTCAGGGTCAGCGTACCCAGTTCCGCATTCAGATGGTACTCGCTGGAAGAGAGCAGTCGGGCAGACTGCAACTTGTCATAGTCGAAGGAACCCTGCAGGCCGTACTCGCCGTCCAGGATGTTTCCCACCTGGCTTATGTCGCGCACGCCGGGATTCTCTATCAGCGTGGTGTACTCGTTGTTGGCGCGGTTGTGTGGCACGGTTCCTCCCGTTCCCAGCCACGGACCACGGATGTTCTGCGGTTCGCCCAGGTCGGTCAGGGCAATGATGTTGCGGGTGTTGGTGGTTGTTCCTGTCTTGTTGGTTATCCACACCTCTATGCGCTTGATGGTGACACCGCTGGCTATGGTGGGCAGGGTGCGCATGTTCTTGTCGTAGGTGTCGCGGAAATGGTGTGCCAGATAGAAGTGGCGGTTCTCTTCGTAGTCCGTTACCTCTATCTCGTAGGATGTGGTGTTGGAACCTCCGCTGCCCGACACGCTCTTGCTGGCCGACTTCTTCTGACCGAAGACGGTCTGCAGTTTCAGTTTGCCGAACTGCACGTCGGTGCGCAGACCGAACAGGCTGCTCACACCTGGCACAAGGCTCATGTTGGAAGGCATGGAAACGTTGCCGGCCTCCACCAGTTTTATTATCTCGTCCTCCTTGCCCTCGTACTTCAGTTTCAGGTTCTGCGCGTCGTAGTCAAAGGTGGCATCAGAGTTGTAGTTCAGGTTCATGTTCACCTTGTCGCCCACCTTGGCATTGACCGTCATGTTTATCTTCATGTCGAAGTCCAGGCCGAAGGAACTTCTGCGGCTGGCGGCAAGTGTGGGGTTATCCGTGGACTTCATGTTGGCGCCTATCTTCAGTTCTGCCGAACCCTGGGTCTTGATGTGCACGCCGCCGGGACCGAATATCTTTTCAGCAGGGCCCAGGGAGAAGCGCATGTCTGTGAAGTCGAACTTGCTGTTGCCCTTCGTTAGGAAGAGTTCCTGATTGCGCTGCCTGTAATATTTCGCTATGCTCTGGCGCAGGCTCCACTCCATGTACTCCTCGGTGGTCATTACAACAGGAGGGGTGAGGTAACTGGTTGCGGTAAGCAGGTCCAGTCCCTTGTCGTTGGCCGGCAGGAAACTGCCCAACTTCACGTTAGTGGCGTTCTTGTCGTCACCAGATGCCGACTTGCTGGAGGTGGTCTGGGACGTGGACTTGCCCTTCTTGGTATCCTTGGACTTGCCGTCACTCTTCACGAGGGTCGTGCCCACCTGGTATGTCCCGTTCTTCTCGTCGTAGGTGACCTCGGTCTTCAGGTTGTCGGGGTCCTCAAGGTCGGCGGAACGGTGCTTTACGTCATCGGTAGTTTCCGTGGAGGTACGGCGGACGGTATATCGCGGCTTCTTTTTCTTTGTGGTATCGTTCTCCTGCTCGTCGGGGCGTTGTCTGGAGGTAGTCTCCTGTGCGTAGGCGCGCGTAATAAAAAAAGGTAGACATGAAGGCACAAAAATACCGGCGACAGGCAAGATGACACCTATCACCAGCATCAGCAATATGATTTTGTACCGTCTCTTCACGCTATATAAAACGAGGCTATGGCCCGGTTTATTGTGCCTCAAAGCATTTTTAACGCCAATTTGATGACTTCCTCCACAGGGGCGTCCGGTTCTTCGGACAATATCTTGTGAACAACCTTGTGCGTGGGCGCAGGACTGAAACCGAGCATGGTGAGGGCCTGTGTCGCCTCGTCGGCAACCTCGTTGTTAAGTATTGCCGTGCCCTTTGCAATACTTTGTGAGCCTGCCTGCAATGTATCGTCTGCCAGGGCCATAATCTTGTCGCCAAGGTCCACGATGATGCGCTGGGCAGCCTTCGGTCCTATGCCCTTCACCTGTGTGAGCATCTTGGCATTGCCACTGGAGATGATGCCGCACAATTCCTTTGGTGTCAGGGCAGAGAGTATCATGCGTGCCGTGTTGGCGCCTATGCCGCTCACTGTGATGAGGAGCAGAAACACCTCACGCTCCACTTTGGAGGAAAAGCCCCACAACTGATATGCATCCTCGCGTATGGATTCGTATATCCACAACTTCACGTCCTCCTTGCCCTGTATGGAGGCATAGGTGTTCAGGGTGATGTTCACACCATAGCCCACTCCCATGCAGTCCACGGTGGCCATAGTAGGCTCCAGTTCTGCCAGTTTTCCTCTAAGATATTCTATCATGGATGTCCGTTATTTTTGCGTGCAAAGATACAATAATTTGCCCGATTCTCTTGCGTCTTTCACTCAAATATACTACTTTTGCACAGATTAACGCGTAAAGTGCAAAACCATATAATATGAAACTGAACATTGTTGTGCTTGCCAAGCAAGTACCCGACACACGCAACGTGGGACCCGATGCCATGACTCCGGAAGGCACCGTCAACCGTAGCGCTCTGCCTGCAATTTTCAATCCCGAGGACCTGAATGCCTTGGAGCAGGCACTGAGACTGAAAGACCAGAATCCAGGTACCACAGTTACAGTCATTACTATGGGACCCGGCCGTGCGGCAGAGGTAATCCGCGAGGCCATGTACCGCGGAGCCGACGGTGGCTATCTGCTTACCGACCGCGCCTTTGCCGGTGCCGACACACTGGCCACGAGTTATGCCCTGTCTACTGCCATAAAGCATGTTGCCCCCGATGTGGACCTGATTATCGGCGGCCGTCAGGCCATCGACGGTGATACCGCACAGGTGGGTCCGCAGGTGGCAGAGAAGTTGGGACTGAACCAGATAACCTACACCGAGGAGGTCCTGTCCTGTCAGGACGGCGTCATCCGTGTGAAGCGCCACATAGACGGTGGTGTGGAAACGGTGGAGAGCGCCCTGCCATGCGTACTGACAGTGAATGGCAGCGCTGCACCTTGCCGTCCGCGCAATGTGAAACTGGTAATGAAGTACAAGCGTGCCCTGGCTCCCATGGAGTTGCCCCAGGGCAGCGGATACGGAGACCTGCCCTATGCCTCTGAATACGAGAAGAAGGACTACCTGAAGTTGGGTCAGTTGAACTGTGCCGACATAGATGCCGACCTCAACCAGTGCGGTCTGGCAGGCTCGCCCACTAAGGTGAAGGCCGTGGAGAATATCGTCTTCAAGGCCAAGGAGAACAAGATACTGACAGGAAGCGACGAGGACATCAATGCCCTTGTTCAGGAACTTCTTGCAAGTCACACCATAGGATAAGAGAAGGAGGGACAAAGGATATGAACAACGTATTCGTATATTGCGAGATAGAAGGCACACGTGTTGCCGAAGTGAGCCAGGAACTGCTTACCAAGGGCCGTAAACTGGCAAACACCCTGGGTGTACAACTGGAGGCTGTGGTTGCCGGAAGCGGCATAACAGGCAAGGTGGAGGAGCAGATCCTGCCTTATGGTGTGGACCGTCTGCACATCTTTGATGCCGAGGGACTGAGCCCCTACACCAGCAAGCCTCATACGGCAGTGCTCGTCAACCTGTTCCGTCAGGAGCAGCCTCAGATTTGCCTGATGGGTGCCGATGTGGTGGGCCGCGACCTTGGCCCACGCGTGAGCAGTGCATTGCACAGCGGTCTTACCGCCGACTGCACCGCTCTGGAGATCGGTCCTCACGACGACAAGAAACTGGGCAAGCACTACGACAGCCTGCTCTACCAGATCCGCCCTGCCTTTGGCGGTAATATCGTGGCTACCATCGTCAACCCCGAGAACCGTCCGCAAATGGCAACGGTACGCTCCGGCGTGATGAAGGCAGAGATACTTGACCCGAACTACAAGGGCGAGGTCATCATCCAGGACGTTGCCAAGTTCGTTCCTGAAACGGAATATGTAACCAAGGTGCTGGACCGCCATGTCGAGGCTGCCAAGAACAACCTGAAGGGTGCTCCTATCATCGTGGCGGGAGGTTATGGCGTCGGTTCCAAGGAGGGCTTTGACCAACTCTACGAACTGGCCCGCGTACTGCATGCCGAGGTGGGTGCCAGCCGTGCCGCCGTGGATGCAGGCTTCTGCGACCACGACCTGCAGATAGGCCAGACAGGCGTTACCGTGCGCCCCAAGGTGTACATAGCATGCGGCATCAGCGGTGCCATACAGCATGTGGCAGGTATGAAGGAGAGCGGTATCATCATCAGTATCAACTCGGACGAGAACGCCCCCATCAACCAAATTGCCGACTATGTGATTAACGGCACCGTGGAAGAGGTCGTGCCCAAACTGATAAAGTACTACAAACAAAACAGCAAGTAACAATGGCTAACTATTATAGCGATATAAACGAAATCAAGTTCGAACTTGAGAACAGTCCGCTCATGCAACGCATAGTGGAACTGAAGGAACTGGACTATGCCGACAAGGACACGCACGACTATGCCCCGCAGGACTTTGCCGATGCCATGGATTCCTACGACCGTCTGCTGGACATCGTGGGCGACATCACTGGTAACGTGGTGGCTCCCAATGCCGAGGCTGTGGACGCCGAGGGCGCCCATCACGAGAACGGCCGTGTGCGCTATGCCTCAAAGACATACGAGAACCTGCAGGCCATGAACCAGGCAGGACTGAACGGCATGACCATGCCCCGCCGCTATGGTGGTCTGAACCTGCCCGTTACTGTCTACACCGCCGCCAACGAGATGGTGGCAACGGCAGATGCGGGTTTCCAGAACATCTGGTCCCTGCAGGACTGCATAGAGACCCTCTATTGCTTCGGTACGGAGGAGCAGCGCCAGAAGTACATCCCCCGTGTGTGTGCCGGAGAGACCATGTCCATGGACCTTACCGAACCTGATGCCGGCAGCGACCTGCAGAGCGTAATGCTCAAGGCTACTTACGACGAGGAGAACGGTTGCTGGCGTCTGAACGGCTCTAAGCGTTTCATCACCAACGGCGATAGCGACATACACCTTGTCTTGGCACGAAGCGAGGCCGGCACACGCGACGGACGCGGCCTGTCCATGTTCATCTACGACAAGCGCGACGGCGGTGTGGACGTGCGCCGCATAGAGAACAAGATGGGCATACACGGTTCTCCAACCTGCGAACTGGTCTACAAGAACGCCAAGTGCGAACTCTGCGGCGACCGCAAACTGGGCCTCATAAAATACGTAATGTCGCTGATGAACGGTGCGCGTCTGGGCATTGCCGCACAGAGCGTAGGCCTCAGTCAGGCTGCATACAATGAAGCCATTGCATACGCCCGTGACCGCCGTCAGTTCGGCAAGGCTATCATAGAGTTCCCTGCCGTGGCAGAGATGATTTCAAACATCAAGGCACGCTTGGATGCCGGTCGTGCACTGCTCTACCAGACAGCACGATACGTGGACATCTACAAGAACCTCGAGGATATTGCCCGCGAGCGCAAACTCACTCCCGAAGAGCGTCAGGAACTGAAGCAGTACTCCCGCTTGGCGGATGCCTTCACCCCCCTGGCCAAGGGTATGAACTCAGAGTATGCCAACCAGAATGCCTATGACAGCATCCAGGTGCATGGCGGCAGCGGTTTCATGCTGGAGTATGCCTGCCAGCGCATCTACCGCGATGCACGTATTGCAAGCATCTACGAGGGTACTACCCAGTTGCAGACGGTGGCAGCCATACGCTACGTCACCAACGGCATGTATGCCACCGTAATTCAGGAAATGGAGCAGCAGGCCATGATGGCAGGTCTGGAGGGGGACAGCACACTGCGCCGCCTGAAGGAAATGGCCAGCAAATTCAATGCCTGCACCGCCGCCGTCAAGGACTCTGGCGACCAGGACTTCCACGACCTTTGCGCGCGTCACCTTTATGACATGGCCGGCAACATCATCATGTGCCACCTGCTTATGCAGAACGCCCTGAAGGCTCCCGAACTCTTCGGCCGCAGTCTGCAGGTATATGCCAATATGGCCGACGCCGAAGTGGAGAAGCACTTCACTTGGATACGCAAGATGACTCCCGAAAAGGTTGACTTCTATCGTCAGGCCTGATTTCAGATACATAATAGCGAGCAGCCTCGAAATACCAAGTACGTATTTCGAGGCTGCTCGCTATTGCCGGTTCGCTTGTTTAGAGCATTGGTGCCAAACAATGTGCTGCCAGTGTTCACAATCGGAGCGTTACCCTTGTTTTTTGGTGAGATTACGGCGTGTTCCTTGACATCCGGTTCTGTTCTCACTGATGATAAACTTTACCGCCACCGATGATAAACTTTACCGCCACCGATGATAAACTTTACCGCCACTGATGATAAAACTTGCCGTCACTGATGGCATATATCTCCGCCATTAAGGATTGGTGCATGAGCTTGTTGCTGTGAATGATTGCTATGCCAGCAATTCCTTGGCTCTGTTCAGTGCTTCGTCTATATTGTTGCAGAAATTCTTGCTACCAAGCACTTTGTGGAAATTGGCCTTCAGCAGTTGCTTCTGTACCTTGGGGGTGATGCCGGAGAGGATGACCTCCGTACCCTTCTCGTGGTTCATCTCCACCAGGGTGGTGAGGTTGTGGATACCTGTGGAGTCGATGAAGGGAACGCGGCGCATGCGGATGATCTGTACCTTGGGACGGTTGCCGCCTTTCAGCGCAGACTCCAGTTCCTCGAACTTGTTGGCAATGCCGAAGAAGTAGGGACCGTTGATTTCATACACGGCACAGCCTTCGGGAATGCTCAGGCTCTCCTCGGTTTCCTCGTTGGGGTGTATCTCGTTCTCGATGACGGAAATCTCCGTGGTTTCCATGACACGCTTGATGAACAGGGCGCATGCTATGATGAGGCCTATCTCGATGGCTATGGTCAGATCGAAGATGACGGTCAGGAAGAAAGTCACAAGCAGCACGGTAACGTCGCTCTTGGGGTTCTTCAGCAGTCCCTTGAAGGTGCGCCAGCCGCTCATGTTGTAACTCACCACCAGCAACACGCCGGCCAGTGTGGCCATGGGGATGTACTTGGCATATGGCATCAGTACCAGCAGGATGAGCACCAGCACTATGGCATGTATGATACCGGCAATGGGGGTACGGCCGCCATTGTTGATGTTGGTCATGGTACGTGCAATGGCACCGGTGGCAGGTATGCCGCCGAATAGCGGTGTCACCAGATTGGCAACGCCCTGTGCCACCAACTCGGTATTGGAGTCGTGTCGGTCGCCTATTACGCCGTCCGCCACGGCGGCACTGAGCAGGCTTTCAATGGCACCGAGTATGGCTATGGTAAAGGCTATGGGCAACAGGTCCTGAATGGTGTCGAAGGTAAAGTTGGGAACTACCATGTCAGGCAGTTGGGCCTGTATCTGGAAACGGTCGCCGATGGTGTCAATGCCCTCTATGCCGAACTGGCTCTTCATAAGCAGTACTGCCAGTGTGCCCAGGAGTATGCCGTACAGGGAACCCGGTATCTTGTTCAGTACAGGTATGCGCCTTACTGCCATGGGGGACAGGATGATAATCAGCAGTGAACCAATGGCAACGAGGAAGTTCCATGGGTTGAACGTAGCGATGTTCTTGGCGTAGCATATCCATTTGCCTATGAAGTCGCCGGGAGTCTTCAGGGGAATGGTGATGGCCTCTCCTGTCTCGCTCACTGCCTGCTGTGTCAGTCCCAACACGTCGCCTATCTGTGTGGTGAAGATGGTTGCGGCAATACCTGCGGTGAAACCGATGATGATGGGGTAGGGGATGAACTTGATGACAGCCCCCAACTTGAACAATCCCAGTGCAATGAGTATCACGCCTGCCATCATGGTGGCAACGAGCAGACCCTGCAATCCGTATGCCGGGTCGGTGACTATTCCATAGATAATCACGATGAATGCACCCGTGGGGCCGCCAATCTGCACCTTACTGCCTCCAAGGGCGGAAATGATGAAACCGGCAACGATGGCCGTGATGATGCCCTTTTCGGGGGTCACTCCGCTGGCAATACCAAATGCAATGGCCAGAGGCAGGGCCACGATGCCGACGATAATACCGGCCATCAGGTCCTTCATGAAACTTTCCTTGTTGTAGCCCTTCAATGAGTCGAGCAGACGTGGCTTCAAGACAAAACTCTTCATAAATGTGTCCTGTTCTGAACCTTGCAGAGGGCCTGTGCCTCCGGCAAGGTAATGATGAAATGGTAATAAATGTTATAATTGTGTTGCAAAGGTACGATTATTTGGTCAAGTAGTATATACATTGGTTTATTTTTGTTAACTTTGCCACGCTATTATTAACATATATCAATCCGAAACTAATAATTAATCAATAATCTAAACAAAATCTATCTATGTTTGAAGGACAACCTAAAGGTCTTTGGGCCCTCGCTTTGGCCAACACGGGCGAGCGCTTTGGTTACTACACTATGTTGGCGGTGTTCACATTGTTCCTGCAGGCCAATTTCGGCTTTGATGCGAAGTTGACAAGTTCAATCTTCTCCGTATTCCTGGGCTTGGTTTATTTCCTGCCTTTGATTGGCGGTATCTTGGCAGACAAGTTCGGCTATCACAAGATGGTTACCATCGGTATCTTCATCATGTTTGCCGGTTATGTGTTGCTTTCTTTGCCTCTTGGCAAGGACTCAGTCGCTTTGATAGCCATGGCAGGTGCGCTGGTTGCTATCAGCCTTGGCACTGGCTTGTTTAAGGGTAACTTGCAGGTAATGGTGGGCGACCTCTACAATGAACCCAAGTATGCCCAGAAGCGCGACTCTGGTTTCCAGTTGTTTTACATGGCCATCAACATCGGTGCCATGTTCGCTCCCACTGCGGCTATCAGCCTGATGGATTATGCGCAGAACACCATGGGCGTGTCAGAGGCAGACTCTTACCACTATGCCTTTGCCGTAGCATGCGCTTCTCTTATCTTCTCCATTGCCATTTATTATGCCGGTATGTTCACATTCCGTCATGTTATCGGTGGTAAGAAGAAGGATGACAAGAAGTCTGATGCACAGGAAGTTGCCGCTGTAGACGAACTTACTCCTGCCGAGACAAAGGAGCGTATCGTATGCCTCTGCCTGGTAATGGTCGTGGTTGTGTTCTTCTGGATGGCATTCCACCAGAATGGTCTTACCCTGACATTCTTTGCGCGTGACTATACAGCAACATCTTCTTCTGGCGTAGAGTCAATGATGTTCAACGTATGGAATCTGGTTGCTGCCATCTTCATTGTGTTCGGTGGCTTCTCTATCTTCCAGAGCAAGACCGGCAAGGGTAAGGGTATTGGTCTTGGCCTCGTTGTCGCCGCCGCTGCCTTCCTTTATTGGCAGTACACCCAGTTGCCCGAATCCATTTCCATCAGCGCTCCCATCTTCCAGCAGTTCAATGCTTGCTTCGTGGTAATGCTCACTCCTGTCAGCATCGCCTTCTTCGGATGGTTGGCCAAGTTGGGCAAGGAACCCAAGGCTCCCGTTAAGATTGGTTTGGGTATGCTTGTAGCGGCCGCCGCTTATGTGTTGATGATTGCAGGTAGCATCGGTTTGCCAGCCCCAATAAATGATGCTAACGGTTCTCCCTTGCACATGGCAGATGTTACCCCCAACCTCCTTGTAGGCACTTACCTCGTGCTCACCTTTGCAGAATTGCTGCTTTCTCCCATCGGTATCTCATTCGTGTCCAAGGTTGCTCCTCCAAAGTACAAGGGCATGATGATGGGTGCATGGTTCGTGTCTACCGCTTTGGGTAACATGTTGGTGGCAATCCCCGGTTTCCTGTGGGGTATGGATCTCACCATCGTATGGGGTACCCTGATGGTTATTTGCGTTGTTGCCGCCCTGTTCATCTTCTCCATCATCAAGAAACTTAACAAGGTCAGCTGATAACGGCTTTTGCACCTCCCAAGGTCTTCCCTAAGACCTCCGAGTGTTAAAATAATGTTAAACGGGCACATTCCTTTGGGAGTGTGCCCGTCTTGCTTTATCTTTGCGGTGTACTATTAAACTATGACACTATGATAACTATTAAGGACCTAACCTTTGCCTATGGGAAGAAGAATCCTGTCCTGCAGGATTTCTCGCTTGATTTTCAGCAAGGAAACATCTATGGACTTCTGGGTAAGAATGGCACTGGCAAGAGTACTTTGCTCTACCTGATTATGGGATTGTTGCATGCCCAAAAGGGCGAGGTGCTGGTGGATGGCATGTCTGGCAAGGACAGAAACCCTGAGTTGATGAGGGAGATGTTCCTTTTGCCCGAGGAGTATGACCTGCCTGCCGTGCACCTTTCTGCCTACGTAGGTGCCATTGCACCATTTTACCCCAATTTTAGCATGGAATTGATGGAGAAGTGCCTTGACTGTTTTGAAATGACGTCCGATGTGAACCTTGGTGCGCTTTCCATGGGACAGAAGAAGAAGGTGTACATGTGCATTGCCTTGGCGGCAAATACACCTTATTTATTTATGGACGAACCCACCAATGGTCTTGACATACTTTCCAAGAGCCAGTTCCGCAAGGCTATCGTAACGGCCATGTCGCCCGAAAAGACAATAATCGTGAGTACGCACCAGGTGCACGATGTGGAGCGTGTGCTGGATCATGTGGTCATCATCGACCGCAACAGGGTATTGCTCAACCAGTCCCTTGTGGAGAATGAAGAACCCGTGGATTTGGAGAAACTGTTCGTTGATACATTAACCCATAACTCTTTGCAACAATGAAAAACTTCGATATAAGACGTTTCTGTGCCGTGGCACGCTGGGACCTCACCATCAACCGTGCCTTTTACAACAAGATGGCTATGGCAATAGCAGCATGCTCCATTCTGCCGGTGCTGTTTTATCATGCCATAGAACTTCTGGAAAAGGTTATGGATTCCGATGGAGTGGGCAAACCCTATTCTTCGTTCCTGGGTGACCTGGAGATCATATCTGTATTCATCTCTGTCTTTTCCAGCATTGCTCTAACGGTGGTCCTCGGTTTTATGTTTCATAATCTCAGGAGCCGTCAGGGCAGGATTGCAGAACTCACTCTGCCAGCCTCTAATATCGAGCGTTTTCTGTGGCATGCCTTCGTGGTGCTGGTGGGAGCGCATGTGTGGTTTCTGATGTCGGTGGCACTGGCCGAGATATTGAATGCCATACTTGTGGCGGTAACATTCAATTTTGGCGACTATGAATACGTGTCCCTGACGTCAAAGGTGTGCAATAACTTCTATAGGACCTTGCCAACGTCCATGGTGTTTGACGAGAGTTTCCATCTTGGGGCTTATGTGGCAATAATACTGTCTTCATTATTGGGCATGTCTGTCTATCCGCTTTTCAATGCCTGGAAATATCGACATAACATTGCCTATACCATTTTGTTCTACATCTTGGCATGGTTGCTGCTGATTGTGCTCATATCAGCATGTGCTGCTTTTGCTGCTATCTGCTCATGGGATGTGGCAGGCTTTTTCTATAGAACTATCGGTTTCTTTGAGAATGTTCCCTCCTGGTGCCCTGTTCTTGTCCTTGATATATTCCTTGCTGGACTTTTGTTCCTCATGTGGCGTTGCACCTATCGCATGTATTGCAAGGCACAGATTACCACCCGTCGCAACCCCTAATACCTGCGCTTATGGAATTCAAGAATCAGAAACCGATATATCTGCAGATTGCCGACCATATCTGCAACAGGATACTCCTTGGGGAATATGGTGAGGACGAGCGTCTTCCCTCGGTTCGCGAGTTTGCGGCAGAGGTGGAGGTAAACGTAAATACCGTCACCCGCACCTTTGAATACCTGCAACAGAACGAGGTGGTGGCTTCCCGTCGCGGACTTGGCGTATTTGTCATGCCAGGAGCACGCGAAAGGGTTTATGCCATGCGCCGTACAGAGTTCTTCAAGGAGCAGTTGCCCGAGGTCTTTGCCCTAATGGATACTCTTGGTATCTCCATGGAGGAGGTGGCAACACAATACGACGCATCAAGGCGCGCAACGTGAGGCGAGGCCCATCGCATCACGAGGCATTGTCCATCGCAACGTGAGGCGTTGCCCATAGGAATATATTTCATTTTTAAACACTCTAAGCAATATGATTATCACAACAACACCCAACATCGAGGGAAAGCAGGTTTCACGCTACTTGGGCGTGGTGACCGGAGAAACAATTTTCGGCATGAACGTGGTGCGCGACTTCTTCGCCTCCATCCGCGACATAGTGGGCGGACGTGCCAAGTCCTATGAAGAAGTCCTCGCCCGTGCCAAGGACGAGGCTCTGGCGGAAATGACCGAGCGTGCCAAGGCTCTTGGTGCCAACGCCATACTCAGTGTCTCACTGGATTATGAGTCCATCGGCGGAAGCGGTTCCATGCTCATGGTCACCTGTAGTGGCACTGCCGTGTGGGTGGAATAGGGCTTAATATACACGGTAACTATAATTGTTGTATTTGACTTTTGTCCCATTCCGAAATAATTGTTACCTTTGCATCAGTATTTAGTGAAATTCCATAACAATTCAATTTTATGATTAAGTCAGCATCAGAAATCCGTTCTGCCGCCCGTACGGCTTTGAGCGGTCATTGGGCAGAAGCCGCAATGTTTACCTTCGTCTATTACCTTGCCTCTTGGGCAATCGGTGCTGTGTCTGCCGGCCTCGATCTGATTGTGCCAGGCGCATCCATGTTGGTGATCTTGCTTGTCCTCCCAATGGGATGGGGATATTCAGTCGCATTTCTGGGCAATAGACGTGGTGCAGAAGATCCCTTCAATGTCTCTCACTTGTTAGATGGTTACAAGGACTTCGGCCGTATCTTCACCACCATTCTGCTCATGCAGTTGTATACATTCCTTTGGACCTTGTTGCTCATTGTTCCCGGTATCATCAAGGCTCTTTCCTATTCCATGACCAGCTTCGTCCTGTACGATAATCCCGAGATGAAGAACAACGAGGCTATCGAACTCAGCATGAAGATGATGGATGGCCACAAGATGGACCTGCTGTGGCTTTATCTCACCTTCATTGGATGGGGCATCCTGTGTATCTTCACATTTGGAATAGGTTATTTCTGGCTCGCTCCGTATATGCAGGCTTCTTTGGCCCGGTTCTACGAGGAAGTTAAGGAAGACTATATCACAAGATACGCATTGGCATAATACTGCATTTTTAAGAATAACAGGAAGATAGGAGAGCGAGTCCGACAGAGGGTTCACTCTCCTTGCTTTTAAATCCCACCGGACATTAGCGTTATTATGATAATTATCCTTTGTTTTTGAACAGATGACAAAAGATGCTTTCATTGACGCATAGCAGCCCGATGACCGGTTGGGGATTATAGTTCCCCATCTCCCGTTTCCTCGTCCAACGTTCACCCCTCCCTCCCTCTCAGGGAGGGCCGGGGTGGGTCCCCCCTATATATTATATAATAATGTATCCCCACCCTCCTCCCTCCAATTATTGTCCATTCTACACCCCTTTTTCGCTTTTTTCTTAAAAAAACTTTCGCAACCCTTTGCCAGTTTGCGGAAAAGTCTTACCTTTGCACTCGCAAAACGGGAACACCTCCTACGAGCGATCATGGAGGATGTTTTCTTGCGCTAAGGAAGAAAGAGTTCTTTGACAGATTTTCATAGACAGAAATTGTAGTACAGGCTCCGTGCATGTCCATATATAAGGATATGTATGGAGGGTAAAAGAGAAAAACTTGTCGATTCCCTTTGCCGAGGTATCATACTTAAAGATTATCTGA